>CAYXHU010000270.1:0-3629 GCA_964464675.1 uncultured Acidimicrobiia bacterium | reverse complement strand
GAGGAGCGTCGCCGTGACGGGACCCGACCCGGGCGAGGCCGGCGGCGCAGCGGCTGTGAGATGGCCGCGCACCGCGCGCGCCACGAAGAGCAGGAACAGGTACAGGGCGGCCACGAAGGCGACCTTCGACACGTTGACGACGAGGTCGCTCATACCGGCCATCCGACCACGAACTCGGACGCGCCAAACGTGACGCGGTCGCCCTCCCCCAGCGGAGCGGGGCCGCTCAGGCGTGCACCGTTGAGGAACGTACCGTTCGACGAGCCGAGGTCGACCATCCAGGCCGTCCCCGACTCACGCCAGACGAGAGCGTGTTTCCGGGACACGTCGTCGCCCGGCACCCGGACGTCGCACTCTCCCGACCGTCCCACGACGGCGCGATTCGTGGTCACGGCCGGTCCGGGCTCTCTCCCACCCGCCGGGACGAGCACCATCCACGGCGGCCGCGCCCCCGGCTCGACCCAGGCCTCGATCTCGGCCGAGGAGGGCCTCCGCTCCGGGGAGATCTGCACGATGACCCGGGCCGGGCCCTCGAGGCGCCAGCCCCGCTCGGCGGCGGCCGCTTCGACGAACTCCTCGAGCTCGTGACGAACCACGACGAGGACGTCGCTGCCGACGGGATCGCCGCCCAGCACCACCCGGAACACGTTGGGGACGCCGGGTCCGGCGGGCGTCTCGAACAACGCCAGGTCGGCCTCGCGAACCAGCCTGCTTCCCAACTCCACCGGGTGGATCCTCCCCCGGAAGAGGCGGGCGGCGAGGCCGTCCACCAGGCGTTCGAGGCGGCGTTCGAGGCCGCGAGCGAGTCCCATGCGCAGAAGCGTACAAGTGTGCCTCACCGGGGTGGCCGGGGAGCGGCCGATCCTGTGAGGAGGATCGAGCGCCCCGGCCCCATCCTGCTCAATGGACGACCCGCCCATTGCCATTGCCCGTGAGGTCGGTCCCTCAGACGCGCCGACGACGCAGCAGGAGCGTGGCTCCGATCCCGCCCAGCACGCCGAGGACCCACCTCCTCGGGTTTCGGGTCTGCGGCCGCTTGGGGAGCGTCAACGGCATGAGGTCGAGGTGCATCATGGAGATGTCGCCTCCCTCTCCACGGCCGAACACGATCCGCATCGACTGCAAGTCGTCGAGGTCGATCCGGTACCGGTCCGGGTCGTCCCGGCTATCGGCTACGAGCGGGAACCCGCGAGCCAACGCGGGGATCGGGGTCAGGAAGCGGAGCACAGGCCTCCCACCGCGCACCACCACCTCGGCACCCGCCCCCAGGAAGGCTCGCAGCCGAACGTCGGCCGGCCCGGCGGAGAGCCGATACCAGCCGCAGATGTCGGCCCATGCCTCCGGGCGATGCGGGGCGACGGTGCCCGCCGTGCCATCGGGGGCGCCGAGCAGCCATCCCAGCAGTGCCGAGACCTCGGCCGGCAGCCACAGGTCGGGCTGCCGGGCACCGTTCGTCAACGCCAGGATGCCCACCCCATGGCCGGGAGCCAGGAGGATCTGGGAATGGAATCCGGGGTGGGTGCCCTGGTGCCCGACGGCGGGGAAGCCGCCGGCCTCTGACCGGAAGAAACCCAGACCCATGCCGGGAATGCGGGGGTCCGGCCGGTATTGGGGTGCGAACATCATCGCCACCGTGTCGGGCTCGAGCACCGACCCGTGCTCGTTGCGGCCGCCGCCGAGCAGCGCGACGAGGTAGCGGGCCATGTCGGCCGGCGTCGAGTAGATCGAGGCCGCCCCGGCGGTCACCATCTCCCGGTCCGCGGCCTTCTTCACGCCGCGCAGACCGATCTCGTAGCCGGTGGCCAGCCGTGATCTCACTCCGTCGGAGCGAACCAGGTCGGTGTCGGCCATGCCGAGTGGGCCGAAGATCCGTTCGCGGAGATAGCGGTCGAACGGTTCCCCGCTCACGTCCTCGACCAGTTGCCCGAGCACGGTCGGTCCGTGGTTGGTGTACACGAAGCGGGTGCCGGGCTCGGCCCGATAGCGCAGAACACCGCGGTAGTGCTCGGCCGGCGTGGGCAGCGGCTGCACGGCCGGCACGCTCTCACCGAAGTCCGGCAGGAACGCACGCCACGGACGGGACACCTCGGGGAGTCCCGCCGTGTGCGTCACCAGGTGACGCACCGTCGCCGGCGCGAATGCATCGTCTGCAGGAAGCAGGCGAAAGGCGCGCAGGTAGCCGTCTGCCGGCGCATCGAGGTCGACGAGTCCCCGCTCCCACAACTGCATCACGGCGATCGCCGTGAAGGTCTTGGTGATGGAGGCGATCCGGAAACCCGTGCCTTCGGTGACCGGCACCCGGGTGGTGACGTCGGCGACCCCGTGCCCGTGGAAGACGTCGAGTCGCCCGTCTCGCACCACCCCCACCGCGGCGCCGACGACGGGACGGCGCTGCAGGATCTCGGCGATGCGGGTCTCGATGTCGTCGGTTGTAGGCCCGACGCCGTCCGTCCTGGTGGCCGGCATCTCCGACTCCTCCCTCCGGGTCCCGGCCGGACGCTACCGCAGCGCGACTCCGGGGACTAGTCATGATGGGGTGGTCGGCCCTGTCCGCATAGGGTCGTGGATTGGGTGAGCGACTTCGATCCGTACCTCGAACTCGGGATAGGCCGGGACGCCACCCCGGAGGAGATCCGCGCCGCCTTCCGCAAGGCGGCGCGGCAGCGCCATCCCGACACGGCCGGCGACGCCCCTTCCGACGTCCGCAGGGCGATCGAGGCCTACCACCTGCTCGGCGACCCGGCCACCCGCGCCGCCTACGACGCCGGGCACGGTGAGACTGCTCCGGCAGTCTGCCGGCGTGAAGGCACCCGTCCCGCTCGGCGGGCGATCTGCACCGCGTGCCTGGGAACCGGCATGGTCGATGCGCCGGCGGAGTGCCCCGCCTGCCGCGGGAGCGGCGGGATCACCGATCTCTCCGGGCCCCGCGCCCGGGTGCTGCCCTGCCGGACCTGCCTGGGCCGCGGCCGAACGACCTCGCCGCGCCGTTGTGACGCTTGCGCCGGGACCGGGTCGGTGTCGCGCGACTCCCCGAGTAGCCTCTGAAGGATGGGAAACCAACAGTCCGACCAGAAGAAGCGGTGCCCGTCTGCCAGGGATCTGTGGAGACTGGTTCTGGCGATCATCGGAGTCGTCGCCGTCGTCCAGGAACTCCGCAAGCCCCCCGACGAGCGGGCCTGGCACGGCCGGGTCGCCGACCTCGTCCCCTACGACTTCCGCATGCCGACTGTTACGCGGTTCCGGGAGGCGTACTGGAACCCGGACGGGCCGGTCCTCCCCGGCAAGGCCTGGGGTGTCGGCTGGGCACTCAACTTCGGCGCCCTCAAGAAGAAGCTCATCGGGACGTAGCCGACTCTCTCCCTCCGGGGAGCAGCGAACCTGAGCGGTGCCGTCCTGGGGCGCCTGCTCGGCCGACCAGGCCGGAGGCTTTCGCGGCAGGACTGCGCGAGGTTCGGGTTGTGATCCTCTGCGAGCGGCTCCTTCGACCTTCCTGTCTCGATTCGGAGTGTCACCCAGGATCGGGACCGGCGACGTCATAGGACCGAGATGACCGACGAGGAGATCTACCGGAAGTACGCCGACGACCTGGTCCGCCGATGGCCACCGGCAGCGCCACGGTGATCCTCAGT
>CAYXHU010000269.1:0-3670 GCA_964464675.1 uncultured Acidimicrobiia bacterium | reverse complement strand
CCGGCTCCGACGTGCTCGAGTGACAGTTCCGCCTGATGCTGGGCGGCGGTTGCACCGACCGACGGGCGGGTCCACAGGTACATCCCCTTGAAGCGGACCGCCTTGCCCGCCTGGGTCCCGAAGTCGGCGGAGAGCACCGCAACCACGGCATTGCACTGTGGACACATCACTTCATCGCGCAAATGGCCCCACAGGTACGTGCCGCTGCGCTCCATGCTCGTCTGGCAGACGGGACACGCCACCCGGAACTGAATGTCCATTCGATCTGGGGGTGGATTCCATGCCAGGAACCTGGCATCGATCCACGGGAACGCCGCATCCCCGGCGTCTTCCAGCGCGTACGCTGCCAGTTCGTCCCTGACCTTGGGCCCCGATCGGACCTCGGTGGGGTCGGACTGCTGCTTCGCCATGATTATCAACCTCCGCCTTTCACCATAGAGGAGGCGTCGGTCTAGCCCCAGTGATCAGATGATCGCGTCGTCGGCGCCGGCCACCTGACGGAGCAGATCGGTCTGCCCTGTGTGATACGAGTCGTGGAAGTAGCGGAAGTGCACCAGGGCTCCGATCGCCACCGTCGCCTCCCCCCAGATCGTCTCGGCCGCGAGGTCGTCGTGTGACAGCCTCCCGAGCACCTCCTCGAGGCGCACCTGACCCGCCCGCAGGCGTTCCATGAGCACCGCGAGCGGCAGCACGTCCGGACCGTCCCCGGTGATGGGATCGGACTCCCGGGCGTATCGGCCTCGCTCGGGATCGCTCAGCACCGGGTCTGCCCCGAGCACCTGGAGCACATGGTCTCGGCCGGCCACGATGTGGCCGATCACCCAGTTGAGGCAGTTGATGTTGTACGGGGTCTGCGCCAGAGCGTCCTCGTGGCTCAGGCCTTCGACCTGACGTTCGATGATCCACACGTTCCGGGCGAAGCCTTCGGCCAGCATCTCAGGGTCGATCATGGGTGCCTTTGTAGCCGAACGAGCGAAGCGACGCCCCCGGGGACGGGCCGCATCGCCCCACTTCGCTCCGGTAGGGCGCCGGGTGTAGCGTTCTCGAATGGCCACGCTGGAGATCAGCCTCCTCGGTGGCTTCCTGCTCCGACGCGACGGGGATCCGCCGCAGTCGATAGCAGCGCGCGCCGGCCGTTCGCTGTTCGCGTATCTGGTCCTCAACCGGGACCGCGTCCACACCCGCGACCTCGTCGCCGGGACCTTCTGGCCGGACCTCCCGGATGCCACCGCCCGGCGCAGGCTCAGCCAGGCGCTGTGGCAGATCCAATCGGCGATCGGGTCGGATGCTTCCGGCCCGTACATGGTCACCACGACCGACGGCATCGGATTCAACAAGGACGCCGACGTGTGGCTCGACGTCAACGAATTCGAGTGGACGCTCGACCAGGCGGACGACCCGGGTCAGCCGGCTGCAGCGATCGCAGCCCTGGACGCGGGGACGGCCCTCTACCGGGGCGACCTGCTCGCCGGCTTCTACGACGACTGGATGATCCCCGATCGGGAACGGTTGCGGGAGCGCTTCCTCTCGGCTCTCACCCGGCTCTCCGACCTGCTCACCGGTCGCGGCGACTACGAGACTGCCCTGCTTCACGCCCGCCGCCTCGCCCAGCACGACCCGCTTCGCGAGGACGCCCACCGGCGGGTGATGCGCCTCGCCGTGCTCCTGGGACGCCACAACGAGGCGATCCGGCAGTTCGAGACGTGCCGGCGGGTGCTCGACGAGGAACTCGGGGCCGAGCCGTCCCCGGAGACGTTCGAGATCTACGAGGCCACGCTCACGGACCGCGAGACGGGCCGGTGGACGGTGGTCGCCGCTGACGACCCGCCGCTCTTCGACTCCGACATCGCTGCGCCCTTCGTCGGGAGAGAACGAGAGCGCACGCTCTTGCTCGAACTGCTCGACGACGCTCTGGAGGGGCGCGGCCGGGTCGTGCTCATCGAAGGAGAGTCCGGAGTCGGCAAGACCCGCCTGTTGGCCGAGGTCGCCGGGGATGCACGATGGCGGGGCATGGACGTCCTGTGGGGGCACACGTCTCCCTCGGGAGGCCGCCCATACGAACCGTTCGCCACGGCGATGGACGGGCTCTCGACGCTGCGGCGCAGGCAGCTCGCACAGCACCTCGACCCCGTGTGGCGGGACCTGCTGGTCCCCTTCGTCCCGGCCCTCGCTGAGGGACCGGGGCACGCTCCGCAAGCCGACATGCCCAGGGCGGACGAGCAAGCTCGCATGCAGGAGGCACTCACCGTTGCGATCACCGAGGCGGGCCGGCTCGCACCGGTGCTCGTCGTCCTGGAGGACGTGCACTGGGCCGACGACGACACGATCCAGACGATCGGGCGGGTCACGTCGAGGGTCGGCGGTTCTCGGGTGCTCATCGCGATCTCGTATCGGCACGGCGAGGCCCGGGAGCGAACCGAGGTATGGGATCTCCTGCGCGGCGTGGATCGCCTCCCGCACTGCGAGCGCGTTCCGCTTCCCCCGTGTACTCCCGCGCAAACCGAGGAACTGATCAGACGGAGCCTCGGCGTCGCCGAGGTGAACGGCGAGTTCTCCGAACGCGTCCACCGAGAGACGGGTGGAAACCCTCTCTTCATCCTCGAGTCGTTGCGGGCCCTCTACGAGGAGGGAGCATTGGACGAAGCCCACGGCCCTTCGGGTCGGCCGTGGACGGAGCGCACGGCCCTGCCGCTCACACGGGCGATGCACGACCGGATCGTCGGCCGTCTCGATGGGCTGACTGATCCCAGCCACCGGATCCTCGACACGATCTCGGTCCACTACGGCGAGTTGAACCTCCCCGAGATCGTCGCGGCATCCCAGATGGACGACCGCAGCACCCTGGACGCCGTCGACGAGTTGGTGCGCCGCCGCCTGCTCACGGAGCGCAACGGCTCGTACTCCGTGAGCCACGACCTGTTGCGGCGCGTGGTGTGCGACGGCCTGACACCGTCCTCCCAGATGGACCTGCACCGGAGGGTGGCGCTCGCGGTCGAGGCACACCGCCCCGACGCCTCAGAGGTACTGGCCCATCACTTCACCGAGGCGCACATGCCCGACCGAGCTGCCCCGTTCCACGAGCGTGCCGCCGAACGGGCACTGGAGGTGCACGCCTACGACGCGGCCGCCCACCATCTCGCCAGGGCCTCCGAGGCGCTCGACGCGATCGAAGCCCCCGCCGAGCAGAGGTTCCGGATCGCAGCCCTCCATGAGGAGGTGCTCGACACCCTTGCCCGCAGATCCGAACAGGAGCAGGTCTTGCTGCGGCTCAAGCGCTTCGCGAAGCCGGACGACCGCGCCGAGGTGTCTCGCAGGCATGCATGGTGGCTGGCCCATCAAGACCGGTTCGCCGAGGCCGAAGCCGAAGCGAAGCGATCGCTCGCCCTCGCCCGGGAACTCGGCGACGGCGGCCAGGCGGTCGCCTCGCTCAGCGCCCTGGGCCTCATGGCGTGCTACGCCGGACGAGCCGCCGACGGTGTCGAGTACCTGGAGGAGGCTGCTCTCCTCGACGGCGCCGACGCCCGCCGACAAGCGGCTGCCCGCAACGCACTGGGCCACAACCTCATCGACCTGCAGCGGTTCGAGGAAGCGGAACGGCACCTGCTCGCCGCTCTCGCCCTGTATGGAGAGATCGACGACGCTCGCGGCCAAGCGGAGGTGCTCGGCATGC
>CAYXHU010000268.1:0-3690 GCA_964464675.1 uncultured Acidimicrobiia bacterium | reverse complement strand
CGCAACTCCCCGCGCAGGAACGCGTCCATGCCGGCCGTCGCCTCCTCGCCGACCACAGCGTCGAGGAAGGCGAGTCGCTCCTCTTCGAGGGCCGATGCCATCGTGGCGCGAGGACCGCGCAGCAGACGCCGCGCCGCGGCCGCCGCCGCAGGCTTGCCCGAGGCGATCCGCACGGCGATCTCGCGGCAGACCCCCGGGACGTCTGCGGCGGGAGCCACCCGTCCCGCCAGCCCCCAGGCGACCGCCTGATCCGCGGTGATCGTCGAGTCGGCGAGCAGGATCTCGGCGGCTCGCTGCCGGCCGATGAGCGACGGCAGCAGCGCCGTCCACCCCCCGTCGGGGGCGAACCCGACGGTGGCATACCACGGGCGGATCGTGGCGTGGGAGGCGAGTACCACGACGTCCGACGCCACCAGGAACCCCAGCGATCCGCCGGTGACCATGCCGTGCACCGCCGCCACGACGGGCGTCGCTGCGAACGAGATCTCGAGGATCACCTCGTTGAGCAGCCCGACCAGCCGGGCGGCGTAGGCGCTGCGGTCCGGTGCCTCCCGGATCCCCCGGATGTCGCCGCCCGTCGAGAACGCGGTCCCCTCCGCGGCCAGCACGATGCAGCGCACCGCCGGGTGGTCGTCGAGTGAGCGGAACGCCTCGAGGAACTCCTCGAGCAGTTCGGGAACGAGGCTGTTGTGCCGCTCCGGCCGCGCCAGGGTGACCGTCCCCACGGCACCGTCCGAGGCCACCCGGACCATGCTCATGCGGCGTCCCAGCGAAGCGACGTCTCCCCGGTGCAGGTCGCGGCCCCTGCAGGGTCGGTGATCTCCACGGCCAGCCTCCGCGACTCCCCCTCGGCAGCGAGCACCGTCACGCGGATCGTCATCTGCTCGCCGGCGTAGGTCGGCGCCGGGAACACAAGCGACTGGTCCTGCTGGACGCCGCCGGGGAAGGCGTCGGCCACGACGCCGCAGATCGCCGAGTACAGCAGCATCCCGTGGGCGACGGTGCGCCCGAAACGGGTCACCGCCGCGTAGCCGGGGTCCACGTGGATCGGGTTCCGGTCTCCCGACAACGCGGCGAACCGGTCGAAGTCGTCCTGAGTGAAGACGCGGTGCCGCACCACGACGGTTCCGGGCTCAGGGAGTGCCATGGGAGGATCGCAGGTCCTGCTTGAGCACCTTGCCGGCCGCGTTCCGGGGCAGGGCATCGACGAACACCACCGACTTGGGGACCTTGAACCGGGCCAGGCGCTCCGAGCAGAAGCCGATGATCTCGCCGGTCGAGATCTCCGAGCCCTCTTCGAGCACGACCACGGCCCGCCCCACCTCACCCCAGCGCTCGTCGGGGATGCCGATGACGGCCGCCTCCGCCACCCCGGGAAGCCCGTACAGGACGTTCTCGACCTCGGCCGGGTACACGTTCTCCCCACCGCTGATGTACATGTCCTTCCAGCGATCGACGATGTAGAAGTACCCGTCCTCGTCGCGGCGGGCCACATCTCCGGAGTGCAGCCACCCGTCTTCGATCGTCTCCGCGGTCACCTCCGGCAGGTTCCAGTACCCCGGGGTCACCGCCGGCCCCCTCACCAGCAGCTCGCCGTGCTCGCCGGCGCCGACGTCACGCCCTTGCCGGTCGGCGATGCGCACCTCGACGAACATCTGCGGCATTCCCACCGACCCGGCCTTGGACACGGCATGGTCCTCGTCCACCAGGAACACGGTGGGACCGGTTTCGGTCATCCCGAATCCCTGCCTGATGGCGATCCCGCGCGCCGCGTACCGCTCGAGCAGCGGGACCGGCATGGGAGCGCCTCCGCACGCCCAGGACCTCACCCCGGAGAGATCGGTCTCGTCGAACGCCGGGTGCTGACTGAGGAACAGGTAGACCGCCGGCACCCCGAAGAACGCGGTCGTCCGCTCGGCGAGCAGCCGCAGGGTCTCCTCGGGCTCGAAGGACTTCTGGATGATCGCGGTGCCGCCCACGAGGAGCGTCGGCATCGCGTACAGGTTGATACCCCCGGTATGGAAGGTCGGCAGCAGGTTGAGCGTGGTGTCCGACTCGGTGAGCCCGATCGGGATCCCGATGTTCAGGTAGTTGAAGAGCGCCATCTCGAACGTCTGCACGACGCCCTTGGGGCGGCCGGTGGTGCCGGCCGTGTACAGCAGGTACCACAGGTCGCCGGCGGGCCGGGCACCCATCACCACGTTTCGGGCGCCGGTGATCGCCGTCTCGAGCGCCACGGCGCCCGCCGGGGCATCGTGCCCGATCGCCATCCTGCTCCCCCCTGCGATCCCGGGGAGCAGCGCGGCCGCGGCGTCGGCGAACGCTTCGTCGTGGACCAACGCAGCCGGAGCGGCATCCGCCACGATCCCCTCGAGTTCGGGAATCGCCAGCCTCCAGTTCAGCGGCACCAGCACCACGCCCGCCTTGGCCGCGGCGAACAGCGCCTCGAAGTACTCCGAGCAGTTGTGGGCCAGGATCGCCACCCGGTCGCCGGGCGACAGGCGCCATTCGTCGAGCATGAAGCCGGCGAGCCGCCCCGCCCGGTCGTCGAACTCGCGGTAGGTGTACTCGCGCCCCGTTGCCGCATCTACGAGCGCAACGGCATCCGGGGTCAACTCGGCGCGTTTCGCAAGCCAGTCGAAGGCCAGTGCCATGCCGTCACCTCCTGTGCGCGGGCCGCTCTATCGGGACGCAGCCTTCTCGAAGAAGGCCCGCATTCGCTCTCTCCCCTCTTTGACCCGGAACGACTTGGCGCGCCAGGTGCCCACGATCCCGAACGGGAGGAACAGGACGATGGCGACGTATGCCAGCCCGAGCAGCAGGCTCGAGGTCGCCCCGAACCACTTGTCCAGGTAGAACTGGAGCAGGCGGTATACCGCTGCCCCCACGATGGCTCCGCTCACCGTTCCCATGCCGCCGATGAGGACCATCAGCAGGGCGGTCACCGTCCACCCGAGCCCGGCGACGTTCGGGGTCACGATCGGCTGGTGGAGGGTGTGCAGGCACCCGGCCAGCGCTGCGGTGATCGAGCCCACCAGCAGAGCGACCAGCTTGAACCAGAACGTGTTGTACCCGAGCATCAGCGCCCGGTCCTCGTTGTCGCGGATCGCTTGCAGTACCCGCCCGGTCGGGGAGTCCACGATCCGCGTGTAGGCCAGGTAGACGAGGATCACGATGAACATGGCCACCAGGTAGAAGCGGAACCGCTGCGTCGTGGTGTCCAGCCACGAGGGGCTGATCACCCCCTGGAGGCCGATCTCGGCGCCGGCGTAGTCGGCGAGCTCGCTGGACTGGATGATGATCCAGAACACCGATGCCATCCCGAGGGTCACCAACCCGAAGGTGAGCCCCTTCACCCGGGGCAGGACGAGCGCGAACAGGAACGCCTGGATGATTGCCGCCCCGAGCACGACGATCAGCGCCACCCCGAAGGGGATCTCGAAGGTCTTCAGCATGATGCCGAGCGTGTACGCCCCCACGGCGAAGAACATGGCGTGCCCGAAGCTGAGCAGGCCGGTGACGCCCAGGATGAGGTCGTAGGCGATCGCGTAGAGCGCCAGGATGAACACCTCGATCGCCAGACCCTGCAGGAACCGGGCATTCCCGTCCTCGTTGTTCAGGACGGCTCCCGCACCGGCCCCGTCCGCGATCAGCGACACCGCGAAGGGGAATGCCAGCAGGGCCAGCACA
>CAYXHU010000267.1:0-3705 GCA_964464675.1 uncultured Acidimicrobiia bacterium | reverse complement strand
TGACCACGAGCGGCGATGCTCCGAGCCTGGACGTCGTCTACAAGCTGGTCGCCGACGAGTCGGGACCGAGGATGAAGACGTCGACGGGGAAGATCACCCTCCCCGGCGTCAAGCAGGTGTACCGATCGGAGCGAGACGGCGTGCTCGCCGGAGACCTCGTCGCCCTCTCCGACGAGGAGGGGGTCCCCGGATCACCGCTGCTCGAGCGGGTCATGCGGGAAGGCCGCCGGACGGTCCCACCGGAAGGCCCGGTGGCGGCCAGGTCCCGCACCCTCGACACGCTCGACGCACTCCCGCCCGAGATCCGGTCCATCGACCGGAAGGCGGAGTACCCGGTCGCGACCTCCCAGACCATCGACGCCCTCACCCGCACGCTGGGCGGCTGAGGCACGTTGACGACCCGCCGGGGCGGGACGAACATGGACGCCACCCACCGACTGGAACGGACCATGGACGCCCAGCACCACGCCGAGTACGCCGAGGCCGGCGACGAGGCCCGGCCCGAGCCGAAGCCCTCTGCCACTCCGTTCGAGTCGGTGCCGGCAGGCTCACGCGGCATCGAGCCGTTCGCGCGAGCGGTCATCCAGGCCAACCAGGCGGAGTTCCTGCGTGCTGCACGCGGGCAGCGCTTCGCCTTCGCAACCATGAAGTGGCTGTTCCTGGTGGTGTTCCTCATCGCCCTCGGCGCGATGATCGCGGCCGTCCGCATTGCCACCGACGTGCCCGAGGAGGGCTACGACTGGGCGCACGCAGGTGTCGTGGGCGGCGTGGCCCTCATGTCGATCCTGCTCTTCGCGCTGCTGCTCTACATGCGCCCCCTGGCGGCCCTGGAGCGCAACGCGGTGGTGAACTCCTTCCTGTCGGTGGTGGTCAACTCCTACTGGACGCGCCTGCTCTACGTTGAGGAGGCAGGCGACATCGACGTGCACCTGGAGGATGCGACCGCCTACACCGTGGAGCATCTCGGCGCCTTGCTCGACCGCCAGCTGCTGGGGGCGTCCCGGTACATGGATCTCGTCCGCAAGGCCCAGGACGAGGCCGGCCAGGACCCCGGCGCCTACGCCACGCCGCTCTAGCGCCGTGAGACGGACCGCGCTCGCGGTGGCGGTGACCCTGACGGCCGCAGGCTGCGCGTTCGGAGCCGGCCAGTCCCCGCCGGCGAGCTCGTCGACATCCTCGACTACGACCACGACTCCTTCGACGACGACCACCGAGCCGGCCGCGACGACCTCGTCCACGACGTCCACGAGCACCTCCACGACGACCTCGACGACCACCACCAGCACCTCGACCACGACCACGACGAGGCCCGCCGAGCCGATCGAATCGCTGGCCCGCGCGGTCGTCCTGCCCGGGGTGCCCGGCACCGCCCTCGACGACGCCACGGCGTCGTTCCTCGCCGACGGCGGGGCCGGGATCTTCCTGCTGGGCTTCAACATCGAGTCGGCACCCCAGGTGCGCTCCCTCACCTCGGATGCGGCGTGCGCGGCGGGGGAACCGATCCTGGTGGCCGTGGACCACGAGCTGTCGCCCGCCGTGCAACGGCTCCGGGATCTGGTGACCCCGCTCTTCACTCCCGACGAAGCCGTCGCCGCGGGTCCCGGAGAGGTGGAAGACGCCGCCTTCCGGCTGGGCTCCGAGATGCTGGAGCTGGGCATCAACGTGAACCTGGCGCCCGTCGTCGACGTCGTCGCCGGCACCAACCCCGTGCTGGCCGGCCGTCATCTGGGCTCCGACCCTGCCGTAGTGGCCGAGATCGGGGCCGCGTTCGTGCGCGGGTTGACACAGGCCGGCGTGGCCGCGGCCCCCAAGCACTTCCCGGGCCACGGACGCTCGGTGACCGACCCGCACGGAGAAGGGGTGATCATCGACGCGTCGGCCGCGGAGCTCGCCGATCTCGACTGGCCTCCGTTCGAACGGGTGATCTCGGAGGGAGCACCGGCGGTGATGGTCGGCCACCCTGCGTACACCGCCATCGACCCCGGGGTCCCGGCGAGCATCTCCCCGGTGGTGCTCAACTTGCTGCGCTCCACCTTCGGCTTCGACGGCGTGGCCATCACCGACTCGCTCAGCATGGCAGGGGTCACCGAAGGACGCTCTCCCGGCGAACTGGCGGTGGCGGCCTTGGCCGCCGGCGAGGACCTGCTGCTCGTTCAGGACCCGGCCCGCCTCGCAGAGACGCTGGCGGCGATCACGGCCGCAGTGGAGTCGGGCGACCTGTCCAGGGAGCGGCTCGAGGAGGCCGCCGCCCGGGTCCGGGCTCTGGCCGCGGCCACCGGAAGGGTCACCTGCGACGGGTGAGTAGGCCGGCATCCCGGCGTCTCGGAGCCTCCGCTCCAGCCCACTAACCCCCCGGAGAGGGCACCATGGGGGTGATGGACGGCCTCCTCATCGACCTGGCGGCCCGCGCCTTCGGCGGCCGGGTCCTCGAAGCAAGTGACGAGTCGTTCTCAGCGGCCGGTCGCCTCATCGCCGACGAGCCGCCGGCTCCGCGACCGGCGCACGAGCGCCGCAGGGATGCGTGGGAGACCCGGCGGAGGCGGGACGACTCGGGCCACGACTGGGCGATCCTCCGGCTCGGGATGCGGGGGATCGTGCGCACCGTGGTGGTCGACACGACCCATGCCGGGGGGGACCGGCCGGAGAGCTGCTCGGTCGAGGCGATCGACCTCCCGGGAGCTCCGAACATCGTCGAGTTGGTGCGGCACCGCTGGACAACCGTCGTCCCCCGTGTCGCGCTCGGGGACGGATCGAACCGGTTCGACGTACCGGCTTGCCCGCCGTTCACCCACGTCCGTCTGGTCATCTACCCGGACGGGGCGGTCGCCAGGCTGCGCTGCCTGGGCGAGCCCGCCGCGCCCGGCGGAGTGCTGGGTGAGGTCGCCGACCTCGCCGCGGTCTCCTCCGGCGGCCGGGTGGTCGACTGCAGCCACCCCGGATCGTCGCCGCCGAACCGCATGCTGGGAGCGCCCGGGCCGCCTCCCGAAGGATGGCTCACCCCGAGGCGGCGCACCCCCGGACACGAATGGGCGGTGGTCCGCCTGGCCGGGTCGGGAACCCTCGATCGGTTGGAGGTGGACACCACCGGGTTCGAGGGTGAGTCGCCGGGGGCGATCGCGGTGTTGGGGGTCCTCGCCCCCCACGACGGCGCCGAGTCGCTGCGGACTGCGACGTGGCGTCCGGTGCTCGGCCAGACCCCGGTTCGCGAGGGAACCCATCAGGTGTTCCGGGATCTCCTCGACCCGGGCCCCTTCTCGCACCTCCGCCTGGACCTGCACCCCGACGGAGGGGTGCAGCGCTTCAGCGCGTTCGGGACGGCCGACGCTCCGTGGACCTGACGCCCGCGTACGCGCCCCTGAGGCGCCCGAGCGCCGCCCATCCCGGCCCGGCGGACACCCACAGCAGCCCGGTTATGGCGATCGCCGACGTGAGGCACCAGGCGCAGGTCGCGCCGATCACGAACGGCTCGAGGAACGTGAGGTAGACGGAGAACACGGTTCCGCCGAGGGCGATCGTCAGCACGGTCGCCTTCGACACGTCGGCGACGAGTCCCGACGCGAACCGGCCCAGCAGCCATGCGCCCAGCAGGACTACGTAGCCGACGACTCCGATCACGCCGATCGGGATCCCGAAGAGCTTGGCGTACTCGCTCTGCTGGACCGCATTGCAGTCCCCCACAGGACCGCACACCGCCTCGCCGCCGCC
>CAYXHU010000266.1:0-3707 GCA_964464675.1 uncultured Acidimicrobiia bacterium | reverse complement strand
CGGCCACGGTGCCGTCCACATCCTGTTCGCGACCCCGGCCCCGCAACCCACCGGATCCGAATCCACCTGGCCCTTCGACATGACCCGGTCCTGGATGAGCACCGGCCCGGGCCTCGACACCGGCACCGTGCGAGCGCTCGGACTGGCTCTCATCGCGGTCACCGTGGCCGGATTCGCCGTCGCCGCGCTCTCTACCGTGCCCATCGCCATCCCGGCTGGATGGTGGCAGGCGGTCATCGGCGTCTCCGCCGCGTCTTCGACCATCCTCCTGCTGATCTTCTTCACCCCGCAACTCAGCCTCGGCATCGCCATCAACGGCACCATCGGCTGGATCGCAGCGTCCGCCGCATGGCTCCCCTGACACCGACCCATCGACTTGCGAGCACGCGCGTCGCCGTGCGGTCTGGGGCCTTGCGACACTCCACCCGAGCGCCAGGCACCGCTGGGGGAGAACGCCCGCCGCGGCGGTCGACGAGTCACCGATTCCTCCGACGGGAGCCCAGTACCGCTCGTGGGTGGCACGCTCGTCGGGCTGGCGCTGCCCCGGACCACCGGCTCCGCGAGCTGATCGGATCTGTGCGCTCGGCGGCTACCATCGCCACCTCGTGCGATTCCCCTCGTTCCGCAACGTCGCGCTCGTCGCGCACGTCGACCACGGCAAGACCACCCTGGTCGATGCCATGCTCGCCGCGACCGGTGTCTTCGCTCCTCATCAGGCCCGCGTCGAACGAGTCATGGACTCCAGCGACCAGGAGCGGGAGCGCGGGATCACGATCCTCGCCAAGGCAGCATCCGTGGAATGGAAGGGAACCAGGATCAACCTGGTGGACACTCCCGGCCACGCCGATTTCGGCGGGGAGGTCGAACGGGCGCTCGCCCTCGTCGACGGTGTCCTCCTGCTCGTCGACGCCGCAGAGGGTCCGCTCCCGCAGACCCGCTACGTGCTGTCGAAGGCCCTGGCGAGCAATCTCCCCGCGGTGGTGGTGCTCAACAAGGTGGACCGTCCCGACGCCCGCCCTGCAGAGGTGATCGACGAGATCTACCAGCTGTACTTCGACCTCGACGCTGCCGACCATCACATCGAGTTCCCGATCGTCTCGACGATCGCCCGGGAGGGGCGAGCGGTGTCCGGCATCGCGATCCCCGGCCCGGATGCCGACCTGGCCCCTCTGCTCGATGCGGTCGTCAAGACCATCCCCGCTCCGCACGGCGACCCCGACGCCCCGCTGCAGGCCCTGGTCACCAATCTCGACGCCTCCGACTACCTGGGGCGCCTCGCCATCGGCCGGGTCGCCCACGGCACCCTGCGGCGGGGCGAGCGGGTGGCGCTGTGCCACTCCAACGAGGAGGAGCCGCCGATCCGCAGGCGCCTCACCCAACTGATGGGCTTCACCGGCCTCGACCGTGCCGAGGTGGAGGAGCGGGTCGCCGGCGATCTGTTCGTCATCGCCGGGTTCCCCGAGGTGGAGATCGGCGACACGCTCGCCGACCCCGACGATCCCCGCCCGCTGCCCCGCCTCCAGGTGGACGAGCCGGTGCTGCGGATGACTTTCGGGGTGAACACGTCACCGCTGGCCGGCAAGGACGGCTCCCGGCTGACGTCACGACAGATCAAGGAGCGCCTGGACCGCGAGGTGCTCGGCAACGTGTCGATCAGGATCGGTCCGACGACGTCTCCCGACGTGATCGAGGTCGCAGGGCGCGGAGAGCTGCAGCTCGCGGTGCTCATCGAGTCGATGCGCAGGGAAGGCTTCGAGCTGCAGGTGAGCCGGCCCGAAGTGATCATCCGCCAGATCGACGAGGCGCCCCACGAGCCGGTGGAGCGGGCGGTCGTGGACGTACCCAACGAGTACGTGGGAACGGTCACTCAGGCGGTCGCTCCCCGACGGGGCCGGGTCATGGACCTGCGTCCCGGAGACATCGGGCGCACCGTGGTCACTCTGGTCGCGCCGGCCCGGGGCCTCCTCGGGTTCCGCTCCCAGCTGATCACGTCGACCCGAGGGACTGCGCTCGTCCACCAGCACCACGACGGATGGCAGCCGTGGGCCGGCGACCTCCCGGGGCGCATCGGCGGGGCCATCATCGCCGATCGTTCCGGCGTCTCGAACGCCTTCGCTCTCGAGAACCTCCAGAAGCGGGGCGAGCTGTTCATCGGGCCGGGCGAGGAGGTCTACGAGGGGATGGTCATCGGCGAGGCATCCCGCCCCGACGAGATGCTGGTGAACCCCACGAAAGCCAAGGAGCTCACCAACATCCGCACCCACAGCCACGACGACGCCATCAAGCTGGCACCGCCCCGGCGCCTCACGCTGGAGTTGGGAATCGAATGGATCGCCGAGGACGAGCTCGTCGAGGTCACCCCCAGCGCCGTGCGGGTTCGAAAGCGCCACCTCAGCGAGTCGGACCGCAAGCTGGCCCGCAAACGCTGACGGCTCGAAACGTCGATCCGCGACGCGTCGAGGGGGCCGGGCTCAGCCCGGCCCCCTCGCTCTTGTCGTCGTGCGTGCTACGGAACCATCGTGATGCGGTCCTGCTGGCCGGGCGGAACCGGAGAATTGACCCCGAAGTACTCGATGAGAGCATCGAGGTCGATGATCCCGGTGAGCCGGTCCGTGCCGTCCCTGAGTACCACGAACCCGTCCCCGCCGTCGGCGAGGAAGCTGTTCACGGTCACCCGGTACGTTCCGGCCGGATCCACCGGGACGCCGTCGAGCATGATCGACGCCGGGTCCACCTTCGACCCGACCGGCGCCGAGGCACTCCACTCATAGGAGAATCCCTCGGACACCTGCAGGACACGATCGACGACCCACTGGGTCTCCAGGAGCTCGTCGATCTGCGCCCCGGTCAGCGTCATCGTGATGAGGTAGTTGTTGAACGGCTGAACGGTGAACGCCTCACCATACGTGACCTCACCGACGGCCTCGCCTCCAGATACCTCGGCATAGGTGAAGTCGGCGCGGATACCGCCCGGGTTCATGAATGCCATCACCGCGCCACCCAGATCGGCCGGAGCGGTGGCGGCGAGCTGGGCATCGGCGATCACGTCACCGAGCGCGGACTCCCCCGCCTCGTTCTGGTCCCTCGTGATATCGGTCGTGATCGACCCGATCACCTCGTTCTGCAGAGGCGCGGCGAGATCTGCGTACCTTGCGACCAGGGCGACCAGATCGGCGGCCGGCGTCACGTCGTGCGTCGTGTCGTGGATGGTCGCACTCACCGACGTCACGTCCTTGGTGAGCCACCCGAGGGTCACGTCGATCTCGGTGTAGGTGCGGCCCGCCGACCGGTTGCTGGTCACCGGGCGATCGTCGATCGTGCACACGTAGGGGTTGTGGGTGTGACCCGTGATGAACAGGTCGACGTCGTCGTCGGTCTTCCTCACGATGGGCACGATGGCGCCCTCGCAGACATCCCCGCCGGGCGAGTAACCGCCCTCATGGACAATGGCGACGATGGCATGGACGCCCATCTCCTGCAGCTCGGCAACGGCAGCGTTCATTGCTTCGGCTTCGTCGATGAACTGGAGGCCTTCAACACCCGAAGCGGTAACGATGGTTGGGGTGCCTTCCAGTACGGTTCCCACGAATCCCACACGCACTCCGGAGAACCACCGGACGACGTATGCCGGGAACAGCGTCTCTCCCGTGTCCTCACGGATCACATTCGCCGCCAGGAACGGGAAGTCGGCACCGTCGAACCCGTCG
>CAYXHU010000265.1:0-3709 GCA_964464675.1 uncultured Acidimicrobiia bacterium | reverse complement strand
CCCGCCGAGCAGGGCCGTCACCGCGGCCACGGTGACGACGGCGGCGGCGAAGCGCTGTGCCGGCCAGGCGAGCGCCGCGGCCACCCGTCCGGCGGTGCCCCGCGCCCGACGCCGCATCGCCTCGACCGGCAGTGCACCACGCCGCTCTGCGCGACGATCGAGCAGGATGCGCACGGCGGGGGCAAAGGTGAGCATGAGCAAGAACGCGCCGCCGATGCCGATGGCGGCCAGGATCCCGAAGTCGCGCAGCGTCGGCACCGGGTTGAACACGTTGGTGAGGAACCCGACCGCGGTGGTTGCGGCACCGAGCACGAGGGCCACCCCCACGGCGCCCGAGGACCGGGCCGAGGCAGCCCGTACGCTCGTGCCGGCGGCGATCTCCTCCCGGTACCGGGCGGTCAGGTGGATCGCGTAGTCCACGCCCAGGCCGATGAGGAGCACCGGCACCACCTGGGTGATCGACGAGGAGTACCCGAGGATCCCCGCGCCGTCGGGGCCGAGCGCCGCCTCTGCCCCCAGCACCCACACGAGCGACATCCCGGTGGCGACTGCGGCGATGCCGGTGTCGGCTGCGGTCCTTCGCAGGGCCATGAGCCGGGTGAACGGCCCGGCCTTGCCCACCCACATCACCGCGAACAGGATGCCGAGGATGATGAGCGCCGCGTTGCGCATCAACGACAGGATCTGGGCCTGGATGGCCTCGTTGGCGTCGAGGAGCCCCCGGGCGTAGACCTGGACCTCGATCTCCCCGACTCCCATCGGGAGGAGTGCGGCCTCGAGGTCGGTCAGGATGCCGTCGATCTGCTCCGGCTCGAGCGCCTCCGGGAACGCGAGGCTGACGAGCACCAGGCCGGCCGAGGCGGTGGGAACCGACAGGTCCGTTCCGTCGGTGGCGAACAACCCGGCCACCTGTGCGGTGGTCTCGGGACCGACCGCCTCGAGCGACATGGTGAACGCCTGCTTCACGGCCTCGTCGTCGAGGAACAGCGGGTCGATCCCCAGGGACTCGAGGCCGCGCAGGCTGGGGGTGAAGACGCCGACGACCGGCTCCGAGGCGGAGGGATCCAGGTACCGGCCGGCTGCGGACTCGGCGACCGCTGCCTCGATGCGGCGCTGCGTGTGCAGTCCCTGTGCGGTGATCAGGTCGCCGTCCCCGGCGTCGAGGACCACCTCCACCCGGGTGGCCGAGCCTCCGAAGTCGGAGATGATCCTCTCCAGAGCGAGGAACTCGCGCGAGTCGGGGGCGAACGCGTCGACGATCGACGCCTGCTGGCGCTGCGGGATGAAGAGGCCCAACCAGACGGTGGCCGCCACCATCACGATCACGACGGCGAGCGGCACGGTCCGCACGATCGCCGAGATGATGCGCACGAACGTTTTCACCGGTCTCCTCGCATTCGCCGGCCCAACGCTACCGGCGCCCGGAGCGCCCGGACGGCGCGTACCATCGGCAGGCGATGACGAACGTGCCGCGCCTCGTCGAGGATGCCCGCACCGTGCTCCGGGAGACCGTGGAGCACGGTGCCGGACCGCATGGATGGCACGCGCTCGAGGCCATGGCCTGGGCGGGCGAGGACCCGGCCAGGGCGGTCGAGCACCTCACCGCCCCACTCGGCCCCTGGGACCACTTCGGCGCGCTGGCGGCCACCGCCTACCTGTCGGTGCACCATCGGGTTCCCGGGGGTATCCAGGACCGCCTCGCCGCCGGCTACAGGGATCTCACCGAGCACCGCAGGAGCGTGCCCGTCGATCCCGCCCTCCCGCCGTCGCCCGAAGTGGCAGCAGCGTCTGCGATCGTGCGAGCCGACCGCGACCTGGCGGAGATCGGCCTGCTCCTCGGCCACAATCCGGAACCGTTCGAGGCATGGGCACAGGCCGGGGCGGCCTCCGTCGACCGCCACCTCTGGGCCGAGTCCGCGGGCACCTACGCCGACCCGGCCGGGCCTCCCGATCCGCTGCTCGGGGCAGCCGTGCTGTTCGCCTCGATACCGGATCGCTCTCGTGCCGAACGTGTCGCCGCTGCGCTGCGCACCGGGCGACCGTTCCCGGCCCCGCCACCCCGGCCGGGCCGTCTCCTGGCATCGCTGCTGGCTCTCGACGGGCTGCGGCGCTACGGGTTCGAGCCCGATGCCGCGGCCCTCGGAGCGGCGATGGCGGCCATGCTGGCGGAGGGACTGTCGAGCGACGACCCCGGCCTGCGCCGCGTCTGTGCGGTCGCCGCGGTCCTCGCCTTCGAGGGGGCCGCCGGGTAGCGCGTCCCAGCCCTACGCCCGCGGTATCGTTTCCGCCACCCGTCCACCGGCAGGCATGCTCTTCCCCACCGTCCAGTTCGCCATCTTCTTCGTGGTCGTGTTCCTCGGGAACTGGCTGCTCATGCAGCACCCCGTCCGGTGGCGGTGGTTCATCCTCGGCGCGTCGTACGTCTTCTACGGGTTCTGGGACTGGCGGTTCACGGGGCTGCTTGCCGGGTGCACGCTGGTCACTCAGTTCTTCGCACGCCGCATGGACCGGGTGCCGACCCGCACGGCTCGCCGCTGGCTCCTGGTCGGGGCACTGGTGGTCGACCTGGGCGTGCTCGCCTTCTTCAAGTACTACGGATTCCTGATCACGTCGGTGACCGACACGCTGGAATCGCTCGGGCTGTCGGTGAACCTGCCGCTGCTCGAGATCATCCTCCCGGTCGGGATCTCGTTCTTCACGTTCCAGGCCATGTCGTACGTGATCGACGTGTACCGGGGCAAGCTGGAGGCGGCACCCTGGCTCGACTTCGCCGTCTACCTGGCGTTCTTCCCGCAGCTGGTCGCCGGGCCCATCGTGCGCGGCACGGAGTTCCTCCCCCAGCTGCGCCCTCCCAGGGACCCGCGCTACCTCGACGCCAGCCGGGCCTTCTACCTCATCTTCATCGGGCTCGCCAAGAAGATCGTCATCGCCGACTACCTGGCGTCGAACCTCGTCGACCCAGTGTTCGCCAGCCCCAACCTCCACTCCGGGCTCGAAGTGCTCTTCGCCGTGTACGGGTACGCCGTGCAGATCTACGCCGATTTCAGCGCCTACTCGGACATCGCCATCGGCGTCGCCCTCCTCCTCGGGTTCCGCTTCCCCGACAACTTCGCCGCCCCGTACACCGCGACCAGCATCCGCGATTTCTGGCGGCGATGGCACATGACCCTGTCCCGCTGGCTGCGCGACTACCTCTACGTCGGCTTGGGGGGCAACCGGGGCTCCAGGCTGCGCACCTACCGGAACCTGATGCTCACGATGCTGCTCGGCGGCCTCTGGCACGGGGCGTCCTGGCGGTTCGTGATCTGGGGAGGGTTGCACGGAGCCTGGCTGGCGGTAGAGCGCGCCTTCACCGAATCACGTCGCCGCCGCGGGATCGAGCCTTCGCCGTCGACGCTCCCCCGGCGCATCGTGCAGCGGCTCGTCACGTTCCACCTGGTGTGCTTCGCCTGGGTGTTCTTCCGCGCCGACTCCCTCTCGACGGCGTGGGACGTGATCACCCGGGTGGTGACCGGGTGGAGCCTGGACGCCCCCCGGGTCACGCCGGCGGTGCTCGTCGCGATCGCCGTCGGCCTGGGCGCCCAGTTCGTGCCCCGCCGCGCGGTCGAGCACGGCCTCGGCTTCTTCTCACGGTTCGGGCCGGTCGCCCAGGGGGCCGCGCTGGCCTTCGTGCTCATGGTCATCGACACGCTCGGGCCCGAGGGTGTCG
>CAYXHU010000264.1:0-3719 GCA_964464675.1 uncultured Acidimicrobiia bacterium | reverse complement strand
GGCGCGAGTCGATCTCAAGGCGGATCGCGACGCCGCCGTGCTCAGGGTCCCCGGGGCATACTCCGAAGCAGGCGTCGATCGACGACGCGTGGCCGGACCACTCGCCGCCGAGCTCGATGAGATGGCGGCATGGCTGGGGCTCGACGACGTGGCGGTCGCGGACCGCGGCGATCTGGCCGAACCGCTGCGAGCCGCCCTGCTGGGCCGCCGGTAGGGTGGCGTGATGACCGACCTCGAAGCGAGAGCCAGGGCCTGGATCGAGGGCGATCCCGATCCGGAGACGAGAGCCGAACTCGAAGCGGTGCTCGCGTCGGGCGACCGGGCGGCGCTCGCCGATCGCGTCGGAGCTCACCTGGAGTTCGGGACGGCCGGCATCAGGGGGAGGGTCGGTGCGGGCCCGAACCGCATGAACCGCGCCGTGGTGATCCGCACCACTCGCGGGCTCGCCGACCACCTCGTCGCGACGGGGAGGGGAGGCGGTCCCGTTGTCGTCGGATTCGACGGCCGCGCCGACAGCAGGCGCTTCGCCGACGACGCGCTCGGCGTCCTGGTCGCCGCCGGGCTGCCCGTCCGCTACTTCCCCGAGGTCGTGCCCACACCGGTGGCGGCGTACGCGGCGCGCGTGCTCGGCGCCGCCGCGGCGGTCGTCGTGACGGCCAGCCACAACCCCCCCGACGACAACGGATACAAGGTCTACGACGGCAACGCCGCCCAGATCGTTCCTCCCGCCGATGCCATGATCTCTGCGGCGATCGAGCGGGTCGGCCCGGCGTCGGAGGTGCCGCGTGCCGATCTGGTGCTCGATTCCGGGCATCGGCTGGCAGAGCCCATCGGAGACGGCCTGGTGTCGGGCTACCTCGACGAGGTCGTCGCGCTGCTGCCGGCGGATCCTCCGCCCCGGACACTCAGGATCTCCTACACCCCGCTGCACGGAGTGGGCTGGGGCGTCGTCTCCCGCGCCCTCGCGGCGGCGGGTTTCCTGGACGTCTACCCGGTCCCCGAGCAGCGCGACCCGGACGGACGGTTCCCGACGGTCGCGTTTCCCAATCCGGAGGAGCCCGGCGCGCTCGACCTCGCCCACCGGCTCGGCGACCGCGTGGCGGCCGACCTCGTCCTGGCCAACGACCCCGACGCCGATCGGTTCGCGGTCAGCATCCCGGACGGCGGCTGGCGGCCGCTCACGGGGAACCAGGTGGGCCAGTTGCTGGGTGATCATCTCCTGGAGCACTACGAGGGCTCCCGGCAGCCGCTCGTGATCTCATCGATCGTGTCGTCGCCGATGCTCGCCGGGATCGCCGCTGCGCATGGGGCTCGCCACGAAGCCACCCTGACCGGGTTCAAGTGGATCGCCAACGCAGCCCTCGACCTGGAACGCGACCACGGCCTGCAGTTCGTGTTCGGGTACGAGGAGGCGCTCGGCTACACGGTCGGGAACGTCGTCAGGGACAAGGATGGGATCAGTGCCGCAGTGGTGTTCGCCGACATGGCCGAGCGGTGCAGGGCGGGCTCGGAGTCGATCTGGGATCGGCTGGCGGAGCTGTGGCGGCGCCACGGCCTGTGGGTCGGCGTCCAGCACTCGGTGGTGCGGCCCGGATCCGAGGGCCTCGCCGAGATCGACCGGGCCATGGAGCGGCTGCGCACGGCCGGGCCGGGCGAGATCGGCGGATTCGAGGTGACCCGGACGACCGACTACCGGGATGGTGCGGAGCAGCGGCCTCGCTGGCTTCCCGCTCAGGCGCTCGTCGAGTTCGAGCTCGGCGACGCCGGACGTGCGTTGGTGAGGCCGAGCGGGACGGAGCCGAAGCTCAAGATCTACGTAGACCGGAACGTCGCCGTCGCAGGTGTCCCGGACCTCGGTGTTGCCGAGGGGCGAGGGCGGTCCGAGGCCGAGTCGATCGCAGTCGACCTGGCTCACTTCCTCGGGTTCGAGTGAGCTCGGTACGCTGGCGGGCCGGATGATCGAAGCGGACGGGCATCGGCGCGACCCGTACATCGACCTGGTGCGCGCCGCGGCCATCGTGATCGTGGTGGTCGGGCACTGGGCGACCACGACCGTGGTCTGGGAGGGGAGCACGGTTCGCAACGTCAACGCGCTCTCCGACATCGCCGCCCTGCGGCCGGTCACCTGGATCGTCCAGGTCATGCCGGTGGTGTTCTTCATCGGCGGCTTTGCGAATGCTCGCTCCCTCGCCGCCCACGGGGGGAGCGCCCTCGGCTACCTCAAGGCGCGGCTGGGGCGGCTGATGATGCCGACGGTGCTGTTCCTGGCCGTATGGCAGGTGCTGGGAATGCTCATCGAGCGGATCTTGCGTGGGTCGTCGGGGCTCGCCCGCGCCGCCGAGGCGGCGGCACTGCCGCTCTGGTTCCTGGGCATCTACCTGGTCGCGGTGGCGATGGCCCCGATGATGTGGCGGGTGCACCGGCGCTTCGGCCTGTGGGCGATGGCGGTGCTCGCCGTGTCGATCGGCGCGGTGGACCTCGTGTCGATCGGCCTCGGGTTCGGGGACGTCGGGGGAGCCAACTACGCGCTCGTATGGATCTTCGCCCACCAGGCTGGCTTCCTCTACGCCGACGGGACGCTGCAGCGGTGGGGACGGACCGGTGCGGCCACGTGGGCCGCCGCGGGGCTCGCCGCGCTCGTGACGCTGACGGTCTGGGGCGGGTATCCGGTGAGCCTGGTCGGGGTGCCCGGCCAGGTCCGCTCCAACGCCCAGCCTCCGAGCCTCGCGATGCTCGCCGGGGTGGTCTGGCTGGTGGGCCTGGTGATGCTGCTCCGGCCGGCCGGGATGCGGGCTCTCGAAGGCCGGGCGGCGCGAGCCTTCGTGCGAACCGTTCACCCGGTGGTCCTCACGGCCTATCTCTGGCATGTGTCCGCGCTGTCCGCTGGCGCCGCCGCGTGGAGGGCGGTGGGCATGCCGGAGCCGGCGATCGGCTCGGCCGGCTGGTGGGCACTGCGTCCCGTGTGGCTGATCTTCCTCGCAGTGCCCTTCTTCGGCCTGATCGCGGTGTTCCGCTGGTTCGAGGTGCATCCGGGGGGCGGAGTGGTGCCCGGACACCCGCTGCGAAGCGCCGCCGCAGGGTTCGGCGTGTTCTCGATCGCCATCGGGATCCTCGGGTACGGCGAAACGGGCTTCATCCCGTTCGCTCCTTCCCCCGGGGAGTTGATCCTCATGTTCAGGTTCACGCCCCTGCAGAACGTCGTCCATCTGGTCCTCGGTGCCGCCGCCGTGGGCGGAGCGTTCGCGTCGCGGCGCCCCTGGCAGGCGGCGACGTTCGGAGCCGTCGCGTTCATCCTGATCTGGGCCGTGGACGGGTGGGCATCCCGGCTGGGCATGGACGACTTCACGGCGGCGGCCCATCTCGTCGCCGGTTCGGCCGCCTTGCTCGGGATCGCCGTTGCCGCCCTCCTCGGCCTCCGCGACCGTGCTGCGGTCAGCCGGTCCCCCTGATCAGCTCGACGGCAGAATCGGAGCGGACGGCGAAGACGCGAGCCTCTGCGAGTTCCGCACCGTCGAGGTCGCCGAGGACGAACCCGATCCGGGCGTCCTCGGCGAGCCCGTGCGCGGCGGCTTCGCCCGGTCTCAGGTACGCAGTCGCCAGCACCTCGACGAGGCGGCCGTCCCGAGTCACCACGATGCGGTCCACCGGGCGAAGCGTCTCGATGTCCACAGCCCATCCCACCAGGCGGCCCTCGGGCGAAGCGCTGAAGGTGCCGGCAA
>CAYXHU010000263.1:0-3722 GCA_964464675.1 uncultured Acidimicrobiia bacterium | reverse complement strand
TTGGAGATCGTGACGAAATCGGCAGACATGAAGACGCTCGTCACGCCGGGCAGGGCGAGCAGCGGGGCTGCGACCGGATCGGTGGTCTCGACACCCGCCGCGAAGGCAACGGGTGTATCGAAACGGGCGTCGACGGTGAACTTGAGGGCGTTGGGGTTGGGCGTCTGGCTGACGATGACCGGCATGACCCTCCTCGGCGGCGTGCGACGATCGTAGCGAGGCAGGGCATGCAGACTGGAGTCGACGTCGGCGGCACGTTCACCGATGTGGTGGCGTGGGACGGTGAGTCGCTGGTCACCGGCAAGGTGCCGACCACCCGCGATCAGGCGGACGGCGTATTGCACGGGATCGCGTCACTCGTCGGCAGCGCCGGGTCTCTGCGCCACGGGACGACGGCCGCTACCAACGCGCTGTTGGAACGCCGAGGTGCCCGTACCGCGCTCGTCACCGACCGGCGGTTCGAGGACCTGATCGAGATCGGGCGCCAGGACCGCCCGTCGCTGTACGACACGTCGCTGACTCGTGCGATGCCGTTGGCCGACAGGGCGTGGCGTTTCGGTGCCGTCGAGCGCAGTTGGTCGAAGTCCGGACTCGAAGGCCTGAGCGACCTCGCCGAGCAGATCGCCGAGGCCGGTGCCGAGGCGGTGGCGGTGTCGTTCCTGTTCTCGTTCGCCGACGATGCCGCGGAGCAGGCGGTCGCCGCAGCGCTTCGGTCGGTGGCTCCCGGCCTGCCGGTGTCGCTTTCGTCCCTGGTCGCCCCCGAGTTCCGCGAGTTCGAGCGGACCTCGACGACGCTCGTGAACGCGTACCTGATGCCTGAGGTAGCCCGGTATCTCACTTCCCTGCAGCGCAGGGCAGAGCAGGTCGGGGTGGACGGCTCGGTGGGGGTGATGCGCAGTTCCGGCGGGCTGATTCCGCTCGAGGAGGCGGCCGGGCTGCCTGCGGCGATCCTGCTCTCAGGTCCTGCAGGAGGTGTGGTGGCGGCTGCAGAACTGGGCCGGGCGCTGGGGTTGGATCACCTCGTGTCGTTCGACATGGGTGGGACGTCCACAGACGTGTGCCGCATCGATGCCGGGCGGCCGGACGTCGCCTACGAGCGGTCGATCGACGGCCTGCCGTGCCGCATGCCCTCCGTCGCAGTGCACACGGTCGGGGCAGGCGGAGGCAGTCTCGGGTGGGTGGACGCCGGCGGCGCCCTTCGGGTCGGGCCGCAGAGTGCCGGGGCCGACCCGGGACCTGCCTGCTACGGGGCCGGAGGGGAGCAGGCCGCGGTCACCGACGCGAACCTGTTCCTCGGGCGGCTCGCCGCCGGGGCCGAACTGGGGGGCGGTTTGGTCCTGGACGGAGGCGCGGCACAGCGAGCCCTGGCACGGCTCGGCTCGGCTGCCGGGCTCGGAATCGACTCCGCTGCTCTCGGCATTGTCGCCGTGGTGGA
Organism: uncultured Acidimicrobiia bacterium; assembly: GCA_964464675.1. Lineage (GTDB taxonomy): Bacteria > Actinomycetota > Acidimicrobiia > Spongiisociales > UBA11373 > CAYXHU01. The sequence continues at coordinate 2,287 of CAYXHU010000263.1, read as the reverse complement.
GGAGCACATGCATCGGGCGATCCGAGCGGTGTCGGTGGAGCAGGGGGCCGATCCGCGCCGCGCTCACCTCGTGGCATTCGGCGGGGCGGGCGGACTGCACGCCACGGCGCTCGCCCGGCGGCTCGACATGGCCGGGGTGGTCGTGCCCTCCCATGCCGGGGTCTTTTCGGCGCTCGGTCTCCTGCTGGCGCCACCCCGCGCCGATGCGTCGCGCAGCGTGCTGCTCGGCCCCGAGCATCGTGATCGGGTCGATGCTGCGGTTCGGGATGTCACCGACGCGGCGCGGCGCGCTCTCGCCGATGCCGGCCACGAAGCCGAGAGCGTGCAGACGCTGGTCGATGTGCGCTATCTGGGTCAGTCTCACGAGACCACCGTTCCGTACGCGGTCGGGGACGGGAGAGCGGCTCTCGAGGAGAGGTTCCATGCGGCCCACGAGCGGCGAAACGGGTTCGCCCGACGGGGCGACCCCATCGAGATCGTGACGGTGCGTGCCGAGGCGACGGGCCGGGCGGCCCTCAGGTGGGACGAGCTGCCCGCCCCCGTGCCGACTGGTGAGGCGAGCCGTGGGACACGGCCCATGCGGACTCCCGAGGGCGTCGTAGAGGCCTCGGTGTGGTGGCGGCCCGGTCTGCGGCCGGGGACCGAGGTTGCCGGGCCGGCCGTCGTCGAGGAGCCCGAGGCCACGACCGTGCTCCTTCCGGGAGAACGTGCGACGGTCGGCGACGGCGGGGCCCTGGAGGTGGAGTGGTGAGCGTGGACGCGGTGACGCTCGAGGTTGCGCGGAACCGGTTCGCCGCCGTCGCCGACGAGATGGGTCTGGTGCTGCGCCGCACGGCGTATTCGCCGAACATCAAGGAGCGTGCCGACTGCAGCGCTGCGGTGTTCGTTCCGAATGGCGAGATGCTTGCCCAGGCCGAGCACATCCCGGTGCACCTGGGTTCGATGCCGGCTTCGGTTGCCGCGGTGATCGATCGCTTCGGGTCGGAGGCCGAGCCCGGCCTGCAGTTCGCGGTGAACGACCCCTACGCGGGAGGGACCCATCTCAACGACCTGACGCTGGTGCGACCCGTGTACTTGGGCCGCAGGCTGATCGGATGGGCTGCCAACCGCGCCCACCATGCCGACGTCGGGGGAGAGGCCCCGGGTTCGATGCCTGCATGGGCCGAGCGGCTGGACCAGGAGGGTCACGTGGTGTCTCCGATGGTGGCCGCCGAGGGGCGGCGGTGGTGCCCGGAGTTCCTCGAGCCTTTCCTGGAAGCCACGCGCACCCCCGACGAGCGAATCGGGGATCTGTCGGCCCAGTTGGGGGCGAACGAGGCGGGCGCGGCGCGCTTCTTGGAGGCTGCCGGCGTCGAGCCCCACACGGAGATCGCCGCAGCGCTGCTCGACTACGGGGAGGCGCGCATGCGTGCCGCGATCGGCGCCCTGCCGGACGGCGAGTACCGCTTCAGCGACTTCATGGAGTGGGGTGATGAGGATCGGATCATCGCAGTGACGGTCACGATCGAGGGCGATGCCCTGACTGCAGACTTCGATGGAACCGATGCCCAGGTCCCGGCGAACTTCAACGCTGTGGAGGCGGTGACCCGGTCCTGCCTGTACTACGCGGTCCGGGTTGCGACCGATCCCACGATCCCCGCCAACGGAGGGTGCTATCGGCCACTCCGCCTCGAGGTGCCCGCCGGTTCGCTGGTGGGTGCCCGGCCGCCGGCGGCGGTGGCCGCCGGAAACGTCGAAACCAGCCAGCGGATCGCCGACGTGCTGCTCGGTGCCCTGGCAGGCGCAGCGCCGCGGAGGGTTCCGGCCGCTTCACAGGGAACGATGAACAACGTGTTGATCGGTTCGGGCGGGACCGTCTACTACGAGACGGTGGCCGGGGGTGAGGGAGGCATGCCGGGACGGGCCGGGCAATCCGGGATCCACACCGGCATGACGAACACGAAGAACACGCCCATCGAGGCCTTGGAGACGCACTACCCGTTCAGGGTCACCGCAACGGGGCTGAGGCGCGGGAGCGGCGGAGTGGGACGTTTCCCGGGCGGGGAGGGGATCGTCAGGGAGATCGAGTTTCTCGCTCCGGCGACGGTGTCACTGATCGGCGAGCGTCGCCGCCACCAACCGTGGGGCCTGGCCGGCGGGGAACCGGGCGCATGCGGGGAAGACTGGCTGGTCGACCCCGCCGGTCGCCGGGAACGCCTGCCTGGGAAGGTGACCATCGAGGTGGAGCCCGGCAGCCGGCTGCATGTGCTGACTCCCGGGGGTGGGGGCTGGGGCACACCGTGACGCG
>CAYXHU010000262.1:0-3737 GCA_964464675.1 uncultured Acidimicrobiia bacterium | reverse complement strand
CGCTCGCCCCTGATGCGGGTCAGCCAACCCGCCGCCAGGGGGACGCCCAGGAAGATCAGCACGATGCGGGCGATTTCCCAGAGCGACACGTCGAGAGTGTCGGTCTTGAGCCCGAGCCAGCCCGGCAGGAGCTGGAGGTAGAAGTAGCCGAGGAGCGAGTAGGCGACGATCTGGAACAGGGAGTTGAGGGCGACGAGCACGACGGCGGCTTCGCGGTCGCCGCAGGCCAGATCGTTCCAGATCAGGACCATTGCGATACAGCGGGCGAGGCCGATGATGATGAGCCCCGTCCGGTACTCGGGCAGGTCGGGAAGGAGTGCCCATGCCAGGGCGAACATGAGAGCGGGCCCGATCAGCCAATTGAGCAGGAGCGAGGTGACCAGCATCGTGCGGTCGGCGGCTACTTCGGTCACCTTCGAGTAGCGGACTCTTGCGAGCACCGGATACATCATCGCCAGTAGCCCGAGAGCGATCGGCAGGGACACCGATCCGATTCTGATCGTGTCCAGTGCGTCGTTGAGGTTGGGAAACAGCCGGCCCAGCCCAAGCCCAATCGCCATGGCGGCCAGGATCCACACCGGCAGGAACCGGTCCAGCAACGAAAGGCGGGTGAGAACGGAGTCCTGTTCGAGGCGATGAGGCGAGGTCATGTGGCCGGAATCACCGAACGGAGCCGATGGAGGGCATCCCGTGACAGGGTGTAATCCACCCACCGTCCTCGGCGCGACGGGTTCACCAGGCCTGCGTCACGGAGCACCCGAAGGTGGTACGACAAGAGGTTCGGGGCCACGTCGATCGATTCGAGCAGCTCACACACGCACATCTGGCCGCTGGTGAGGAGGTCAAGGATCCTCAGCCGAATCGGGTCACCGAGAGCTGAGAAATGGGAGGCGACAGATTCGATCGCCTTTGAATCAAGATTCGTTGAATCCACGAGCCAAGACTAGACCGTCCCGAGATGTCGGCGCACCCATCGGGACGGCAACCCGGCGCGACGGGATCGTGGCCCGAGGAGCCCGACTGTTTCGATCAGCCTCACTGCTCGAGACGATGGCCGGCGCCTGGGGAGGTCGACAGCCCGCAACCTGCCGGTAGCGTCGGGCTCTCTCGTTCAGACCTGGTTGGGCAACTGCGAGGGTGCAGGAACCTCGGCTGCTCCGGCGTGCGTCCCAGGTACACGCCTCGAGACGAGGAGGAGGTCCATCGTGTCCCGCGCTGCTGCTGCCCTTCTGATCGCCATGGCGCTGGCGTCGTCGGCGTGCGCTCTCTCCAGGGAGACCAGCGACCCCGATGCCGAGATCCCGCAGGTGTCTGAGGCTTGCCCTCCGGAGGACCCCGACTGCACCGTGACCTCGTCCACGACCTCGGCCGGCGTGTCGACGCCATCGACGAGCGGTATTCCGTCGACCTCGACGACGACCGTCGTGGACCCAGGTGCCGAGCCGCCGACGATCCACCTGTGGGGCTCCACCGTCGTGTTCTCCCGCGACGGCACCATCACGGTGCGCGGCTGGCTCGACCGGACTGCCGAAGTGACGGTCGCGGACACTCAGGTCAGCGTCCACGAAGATGCCCAGGGCGGCCTCTCTCACTTCGATGCGACCCTCGAACTGGACCCCGGCGAGCATGCTGTCGAAGTCACCGCCACAGATGAGACCGGCGCTGCGAGCACGGTTGCCCTCAGCGTGCTGGTCGACCCGACACTCGACGTCCGGCTCGCCCATGTCAGCGACGTCGATCTGGTCGAGCGGACCCTGCTTGCCGACGACGTGGAGTTCCTGACCGGTGACGACGCGGCCGCAGCAGCCCGGCAAGACGGCGTCATCGCCGCCGGCGAAGAGCTGCCCAACGACTTCTTCCTCCGCAACCTCGATCCTGCACCGAACCTCGTGGCCATCGGTGATCCGTGGATGGTCGTTCTGCAGGCCTGCTATCTCGACGACGGCCCCTGTGTCGTCGAACAGGCCGTCGGCATCGACGACTGGCTCGGACTGCTCGATGACCCGGCGGCGGCAGCCGAACGGTTCGGGTGGAACTGGTACGGCTTCGGCAACTCCCCCTACTGGCTGACCATCCAAGACGGCGTGGTCGTGCAGATCCGCGAGCTCTACCTGCCGTAGCGGAACGCGATCGGACACCAACCGAGGCGGACCGTCGCGGAGGCAGGCCGGCAGATCGTTCGGTGGATTTGCCAACCCGGTTCTCCCGGCGTGGGCCTCACTTGGTGGCTGACCCGGTGCGACGAGATGCCGCCATTGACGGTGGCCGCGCTCGAGTGCGTGATCTGGTGGTGTCTGATCGATGCGTGTGGGCGGGCCGCTCTCGGCAGCTACTGCGCTCCTCCCTATGCTTCCCTCCCAGGGCATTGCGCAAAGGGGGCTTCGCGATGAGAACCGCCGTCGAAAGGCCTGCCGTGTGGCGAATCTCGGCGCTGCTGCTGTGTGCGGCGCTGTTGTCGACCGGGTGCGGTGACGACGGGGGCGTGTTCGGCTCGATTCCCGAGTCTGGGGACGGCTCCGCCCCTGTAGCAGAGTGCTCACTGGAGGACGTGGAGGGGTGTGCACTGGTTGGTGTGGTCTTCTCCGACCCGATGGAGCTCGATGAGGCGCTGGGGTTCGTCGAGGGCTTCGCCGGCACGGCCTTGGCGGTGTATCGGGTCGATGCGGTCTGTGTCCCCGACATCTCGTTCACCGCAATGCCGCCGGATCCGCCGGAGCGAGTCCCCTCGAGGTTCGCCTACGTCGATGCTGGTGAGATCAGGGACCGCCGGCTCGCAGCAACCAATGCCGGTCTGTCACCTCCGATCACCGGCGGCCACATCTCGGAGTCGTATTGGGAACAGTGGGAGGAGGAGTGGCGGCTCGCCCAGCACGAGGGCGTGCTCATTGCTGCCGTTGGCTTCTACACGTCGCAGGACGTTGCGCTCACCATGAGCCGGGACACGGGTGTGGTTGGCGTCGTGGAGATTCCCTCTCGACGCACCGACAGCCTTGATCCTTCGTATGCCGGCGAGTTGTTCGTCGAGTCGAAGGCCTTTCCGGCCGGGTACCTCGACCCGGTCCCGTCGATCGACTGCTGAACGACCGGCGGGCTCTTGAGCGGTTGCTGCACCGGGCTGGTCGCCCGAGTGACCGACGGAGAAATCGACGAGTCTGCAGATCACACAACCGGCGTGAACACGCAGGCGATCATGGCCGGATCAGCACGCCCGAGCCCTCCTCGATCGAGGAGCTGTTGATCGAACGGGCTCGCTGATCTGCCGCACCTCCCGGGAATTCCGTTCATCAGATTCCGCTGCCCGGTAGAGACGAGCCGCCGATCGGCGCGGTCCTCACGACCGGAGTGCCGATGACCCTTGCCGCTGCGACGAAGCGATTCCGAACCAGTGATGAGCCCGGCGTCGACGTGCGCCGGGCTCATCGGTTGGCAGCAGTTCAGGAGGAGTGCGCTGCAGCCTCTACGGGTTGATTGGCGGTGGCTCGGACCGACGGGCGCATGATGCTTCGACCCATCCGCTCCGGTGTGGCGGCAAGGGCTGCGTTGACCGCCCGCCGGTGCCGGCTCCGCTCGTTGTGGCGCTCGATGAGCGCATTCAGCCGGACCTCGCTGGTGGGATACATGGTCCTTCCCTTCCTGCCATCCGTTCTTGCCCGGTCACCATATGAAAGGAAGGGCCCCGTCGCATCGGGATCCACCACCCATGTTGGGGAACACGATCCCTATCTTGGGTGAGGGTC
>CAYXHU010000261.1:0-3777 GCA_964464675.1 uncultured Acidimicrobiia bacterium | reverse complement strand
CGAGGTGGAGCGGGCCGTGCACTGGGCGGTCCGGCAGATCGAGTCCTGAGCCGGGCCGCGGCCGGCGCGGTTCAGGCGCCCAGGGCCTCGGCGAGGTTCCTGAGGCCGTTTGCCGCGTCGCCTGCGACGTTCACCCTCAGCACTCTGCGGTCCCCGGCGACGAGCGCCCCGTAGTCGCCGTCGGCCTGGGCCGTCACCAGACGCGCGAAGCCGTAGTCGGTTCCCGGAACCGGGAGCTCCGGCTCGGCCCGATCCACCACCTGGATGAACAGTCCGGTGTTCGGGCCGCCCTTGTGGAACTGGCCGGTGGAGTGCAGGAAGCTCGGGCCGAACCCGAGGGTGGTGGCGATCCGGAGAGCGGCGCGTGCCGCGACCCGCCCTTCCTGGAGGAGCGCCCCGGCGGACGCGGTCGGAGCGAGGAACGCCTGGATCGCCAGATAGTCGCCGGGTCGGGCGCCCTCCATCAGGTCCCCAACCTCCCGCGTGAGCTCGGCGAGGTCGCCAGCGGCGACTTCGGGGATCGCGCCCCCGCCGTCCTCCCCGGCCATCGCCTGCTTGGCGAGCTCCTTGGCGTGCTGGACGTCCGGCTGGTCGAAGGGGTGGATCCCCAGCACCGAACCGGCCATGGCGGTGGCCACCTCCGCCCGGTACATCTCGGCGCCCAGTTCGTCTGCCGCGTCGAGGGTGATCCGAACCACCGGGTGCCCGGCGGCCTCGAGCGTGTCCACCGCGGCGGCCTGGGCCGTGTCCGGGTCGCCGCGCATCGCCAGGTACACGAACACCCGGTCGTCCCCGTACGACTCGGGCGGCCCGGCCGGCTCTCCCGCGACCGGGAGGATCCCGGTTCCGTCCTTCCCGGTGCTCTCAGCGATCAGCTGTTCCAGCCACGCCGGGAAGGCATCGAGCGACGCCGACGTGAAGAACGTCGCCTTGTCGCGGCCTGCCAGCGCCAGCTCTCCGAGGGCGGCGCCGAGGGCCAGCGCCGGCTCGAGGGCCGCCTCCATCCCGGCCGCCGTGCCGATGAGGCCGTCGAGCGGCACGCCGATGAGGGCCCCCGGCACGAGACCGAAGTGAGTGAGCGCCGAGTAACGCCCGCCCACGTCGGCCTGCGCCTCGAACACGCGCCGGAAGCCACGTTCGGCCCCGAGGCCGGCCAGCGGCGTTCCCGGGTCGGTGATCGCCACGAACCTGCGCCCGGGGTCCTCGTGGCTCTGTGACACACGATCCCAGAAGTAGTGGAAGAACGACAGCGTCTCGATGGTCGTCCCCGATTTCGACGCCACCAGGAACAGGCTCGCATCGAGGTCGATGCCGGCTTCGACGCCGAGCACCGCAGCGGGATGTGTGCTGTCGAGCATCAGCAGCTCCGGGTACCCGGGGGCGTTGCCGAAGGTTCTCCGGTACACCTCGGGAGCGAGGCTGGAGCCGCCCATCCCGAGCAGCACGACGTGGCGGACCCCGTCGCGGCGGACCTCGTCGGCGAAGGCGGCCAGAGCGGCGACCTCGGCTCCCATGGTCTCCGGCAGGGTGAGCCAGCCGAGGCGGTCGGTGATCTCCGGCTGCGGCTCCTCGGTCCAGAGGGTGTGATCCTTGCCGAACAGCCGGGAGCGGACGTCGTCGCCCCGCCACGTCTCGAGTCGCCGTGCGACCGCGGCGTCGGCGGCGCCGAGGGACAGCTGCTGGCGTCCTCTGGCGGCGTCGCGCAACGTCTCTACCTTGTGGGCGAGGGCGTCGAGCAGCCGGTCGTGGGCGTCGGCGAACGCCCGGACGCCGTCGGCGGTGAGCCGGTCGGTGACGGCCTCGAGATCGATGCCGAGGCCCGGCAGGGCCGAGATCGCCGCCCGTGCTCCGGAGACGTCCTCGAGCAGCGTGGCACCGCGCACTTCGCCGTGGTCCTTGAAGGCCTCGATGGTCTCCGGGGGCGCCGTGTTCACGGTGTTCGGGCCGATCAGCTCCTCGACGTACAGGACGTCCCGGTAGGCCGGGTCCTTCGTGCTGGTGCTCGCCCACAGCACGCGTTGCGGGCGGGCACCGCGGGATTCCAGGTGCGCGAAGGGCTCGCCTTCGAACCGCTCCCGGTACCGGGCATAGGCCAGCTTGGCGTTGGCGACGGCGATCTTGCCGCGCAACGCCGCGGCGGGCTCACCGCCGTGATCGTCGAGCAGGCCGTCGACTGCGGTGTCGACGCGGCTCACGAAGAACGAGGCGACCGAGGCGACACGAGCCGGGTCGGAGCAGCGTTCCAGCCCTCTGATGTACGCCTCGGCGGCGCCGTCGTACTGATCGATGGCGAACAGCAGGGTCACGTTGACGTTGATGCCGTCGGCGGTGAGCGTCTCGACGGCGGGGACCCCTTCGGGGGTGCCGGGCACCTTGATCATGAGGTTGGGACGATCGACGAGCCGCCACAGGCGGCGGGCTTCGGCGATCGTGCCGTCGGTGTCGTGGGCGAGGTGGGGGGACACTTCGAGGCTCACGTAGCCGTCGGCGCCTGCGGTGGAGTCGTAGACGGCCCGGAGCACATCGGCGGCGTCGCGGATGTCGGCGAGCGCCAGGCGCTCGAACCGCTCGGCGGGAGGCGCGTCGGGGTGGGCGGCGATGTCGGCCTGCAGGGCGGCGTCGTAGTCGCGGCCGCCGGTGATCGCCTTCTCGAAGATGGACGGGTTCGAGGTGAGCCCGGAGATCCCCTCGGCGACCATGGCTGCCAGCCGGCCCGATTCGATCAGGTCGCGGCGGATGAAGTCGAACCAGATCGACTGGCCGGCCTCGGCCAGGCCCTGCAGAGCACTCATGAGGTCGTCCCCTTCTGTGGCGTCGTCGTTGCCGGTGCGAACGGCCGCCGGGACGTTCTGCTTCCGGTCAGCCGCGCGCGAAAACCAGCTGGAACTCCATGATGCCTCGGTCTTCGACCGACAGCACGATGACGGCCGAGGGCGGGTCGATGTCGTAGTCGGCGAACTCGATCTCGAGGCTTCCCACGACGGCGATGGCGTCTCCCACCAGTTGCGCCTCCAGGGGGATGGTGACCCGCCTGGTGACCCCGTGGATCTCGAGGTCGCCGACCGCATCGACCGAGAAGGCCGTGCCATCGGCGGCGTTCCCCGGCAGGGGGATGGGCTCGGCGAGCGTGAACGTTGCCTCCGGGTACGTGTCGGTCTCGAGGGCCTGGCGCCGCAACGCACCGTCGCGGCGGGAGTCGTCGCTGCGCAGGCCGGTCAGGTCGGCGACGATCGTCACGGAGGTGACGGTGCCGGCTTCGATGGTGAGCCCGCCGGTGACTCCGGTGGTCCGGCCGGCGGCGGTGACCGCGCCGATCCCGGCGAGTTGCTCGTCCACGCGATACCCGACGAAGGACCGCCCGTCCGCCGCAACCACCCAGTCGCCTTCGACGGCCGAGTCCCCGGCGCCCGAGTCTGCGGGCTCGCCGGCCATTGTCGTGCTGCCTCCTGCGGCGACGACGGCCTCGTCGAGGCTCACCGGGTCGGGTGCGTCGGAGCGGAGGACGAACCACCAGAGCGCGAAGCCGGCGATGAGAAGTACGGCTGCGGCGACGGCGATCCAGATGACGGTGCGGCGGTTCATGGAGGCTCCTTGGGCGGTGAGGCCGGCACGGTAGCCGCAGCCGGCGGGTACACGGGGTCGGCGCTGCCGGTAGGATCGCGCCACTCCCGAGGAGGGTCACCATGAGCGGTCTCATCGATCTCGTCACCAAGAATCTCGGGGCCGACGGCCTCGCCGGCATCGCCGGTTCCCTGGGCCTTGGCTCCGACCAGAGCT
>CAYXHU010000260.1:0-3792 GCA_964464675.1 uncultured Acidimicrobiia bacterium | reverse complement strand
TTCTTCCAAGTAGCGGAGGGCGTCGTCGAGTCCGGCGGCGACGAGGAAGTTGCGCTCCTCCGGGAGGCTGCGCACCGAGAGCTCGAAGGTGGCGGTGCCCGACGCGGATCCGTCTGCGACGTAGGCGGCGGCCATCGTGATCTCGTAGAGATCGATGAGGGCGGCCGCCGATCCGTCGTCGACCCAGGGCACGGCTACGCCACCGTGGCCCCGGCCGAACGCAGATCCCCGAGCGCGGCATCGCCGTCACCGGGTTGCAGGTCCACGGCGCGCGCCCCGTTGCCGAGCACGACGACCTCGAACCCGAGCCGGATCCCGTCGAGGCCGGTTTCGAGGACGCAGTAGTCGGTGGCGAACCCGGCGATCACTATGCGGCGGATGCCCCGGGAGCTCAGGGCTTCCTCGAGACCGGTCGGGATCCGCTCGCCGGTGCCGTCGGGATGGCGCATCGAGAACCCCGAGTACCCGTCCTCGCCCCCGGTGCCTTTCTCGATGAACACGGCGTCGTCGTGGACGACGAGATCCGGGTGGAACTCGGCCCCCCATGTGTCGTGCACGCAGTGCACCGGCCACACCCCTCCGTCCTTCTCGAAGTGCGGCGTCGACTCCGGGTGCCAGTCGCGCGTGTAGACGAGCGTGGCCCCGGCCGCCGCGGCGCGTCCGATCTCGTCGTTGATGAACGGGATCGCCGCTCCGGCGCCCGGCACCGACAGGCTGCCGGCAGGATCGACGAAGTCGTTCTGCACGTCCACGACCACGAGAGCGGTCCGCGTGTCGTAGGGGACCGGATCGAGCGCGGCGCGGATCCGTTCGGCGGTCTCGCTGAGCTCGTCGGCGGTCATGTCGATGGCCGGCGGCCACGGGAACCCCGAAGGATCGGTCACCGGGATGAGGTGCACGTGGGCGTGAGGGATCTCGTCCCCGACGACCATCACGATCACCCGATCGGTTCCGGTGGCGCGGCGCGCGGCGCGCGACACGATCCGCACCGCCCTCCACAGCCCGTCGTACGCCTCGGGCGGCAGGTCGAACAGGTAGGCGACTTCGAGCTTGGAAACGACCAGCGTGTGGCCCGGCCGGCGCGGGTTGATGTCGAGGAACGCGAAGGCGTGATCGTCCTCGTAGACGCGGTGTGAGGGGATGTCCCCCGAGATGATCTTGCTGAAGATGCTCGCCATGAGCAAAAGGGTACGCGGTGCGCCGGGGGAACGGCGGACGGCGAGCCGCCTCGTGGTGGGCCGTAGACTCGGGTCCCGTGCTCGATCCCCGCATCCTCGACGTGGCCCGCGGCGCGGTGCGCTCCGCCGCCGGAGTCTGCCTCGGCGTCCTCGCCGAGGCACCCGAGGCCCCGGACTCGATGGCGAAGCTCGGACGGGAGCCGGTCACGGTCGCCGACTACGGCAGCCAGGCCGTGATCCTCGAAGCGGTCGGCGGCGCGTTCCCGGATCACGAGGTGGTGGCCGAGGAGCGCGCCGAGCTGCTCCTGGCCGAAGGGGAGGCCGCCGAGCGTGTGGTCCGTCTCACGGCACGTGCCCTCGGCCGGGAGGTCGGTCTCGAGGACCTCGTGGCGTGGATCGACCATCGCGGAGGCGACGACGAGCCGACGTGGGCGATCGACCCGATCGACGGCACGAAGGGGTTCCTGCGGAGAGAGCAGTTCGCCATCGCCGTTGGCCTCGTGGTGGGCGGCGAACCGGTCGCCGGCGTCCTGGGATGCCCGCACTTCCCGATCGACGGCCGCGACCCGCAACGCGGGACGGGGGTCCTGTACTGGGGGGTCGTGGGTGAGGGAGCCTTCGCCGAGCCGCTGCACGGCGGACCGGTCCGGCGGGTGTCCGTGAGCAGCCGCAGCGATGCCGGCGGGGTTCGGGTGCTGGGGAGTGTCGAATCCTCTCACGGCGACCCGGCTCTCGTGAGAGCCGTCATCGCCGAGGCCGGGCTGGGCGGGGGCATGGTTCGCATCGACAGTCAGGTGAAGTACGGGGCGGTGGCGGATGGTGTCGCCGAGGTGTATCTGAGGCCCCGCAACCGGCCGGAGTATCGGGAGAGGATCTGGGACCACGCCGCCGGTGCCGCGATCGTCACGGCGGCCGGCGGGCGGGTGACCGACCTGGACGGCGCGGCGCTGGACTTCTCGACCGGCTCCCGCCTCGAAGCGAATCGCGGCGTGGTGGCGACGAACGGTGCGGTGCACGATCTCGTGCTCGAGGCGCTGCGGACCGTCGAATCGGCGTGAGCCCGGCGGGCCGGCGTACCCTGAGGCGGTGAACACGGACGCCGCCGTCGCCGCGGCCCGCGCCCACCGGGACGCCGCCGGCGCGGCGATCCTCGGGCGTTTCGCAGAGTTGCTGGCGATCCGCAACGTGGCCGCCGACCCGGACGGGCTGCAGCGCACCGCGGAGTGGATTCGCGACGCGCTCGACGAGCGAGGGGCGCGGGCCGCCCTCACCGCACTGCCGGATGCTCCTCCGGTCGTCGTCGGACGGGTCGACGGCCGTCCGGGCGGCCGGGTGATCGGCATCTACGCCCACTACGACGGGCAGCCGGCCGATCCGGCGCGCTGGAGTTCCCCGCCGTTCACGCCGACCCTGCGGGACGGCCCGGGTGGGGCCGTGCTCCCGTTCCCGGGCCCCGGGGAGCCGGTCGATCCGGAGTGGCGGATCTATGCCCGGTCGGCGGCCGACGACCGGGGCAGCATCCTCGCCCTCATAGAGGCGCTCCATGCGCTGGGAGGGTCTCCGGCGGCGACGCTTCTGTTCCTGTTCGAGGGCGAGGAGGAGCGCGGGTCTCCCCACCTCGGCGAGTACCTCTCGCTGCTCTCCGGCCGGCTGGCCGCAGATCTGTGGCTGGTGTGCGACGGTCCGGTGCACCAGAGCGGCCGCCCTCAGATCTCGCTCGGGGTGCGCGGGGTGATGGACCTGGAGATCGAGGTGTACGGGCCTGCCGGAGACCTGCACTCGGGCCACTACGGCAACTGGGCCCCGAATCCCGCCGACCTGCTGGCCAGGCTCCTCGCCACCATGCGCGACGACGAGGGACGGCTGGTGGTCGCCGGGGCGGAGGGACCGGAGCCCGATCGGGGCGCGCTCCGGCTGGCCGGAGCGGTCCCCGATCCCCCCGGCATGGGATTCCCTCCTCCGGGCGGCGACAGCTACGCGGCGCGCCTGCTCCGGCCACTCCTCAACGTGCGCGGCCTGCGATCGGGAGACGTCGGCGCGGCATCCCGCAACGCGGTCCCGACGTCGGCCGTGGCGTCGATCGACGTGCGGCTCGTGGCCGGCCAGGAACCCGGTGAGGTCGTGGCTGCGATCGAGCGGCACGTCGCCGGAGAAGGGTTCCACCTCGTCGAAGGGACGCCGTCGCCCGAGACCCGCCGTGCCCATCGCCGCATCGCCCGGGTGAGCTCGGAGGTGGGATATCCGGGGGTTCGGATCCCGGGTGACGATCGGCGCGTTCGGGAGATCGCCGCCGCCGTGGCGGCCGCCTCCGGCGAGGATCCGGTGATCCTTCCGTCGTTCGGCGGCTCGGTGCCGCTGCATCACTTCGCAGAGGCGCTCGGCGCCCCGCCCCTGATCCTGCCGATCGCCAACCACGACAACGGCCAGCACGGCCCGGACGAGAACCTCCGGGTCGCCAATCTCTGGTACGGGATCGACCTGTACGCGGCTCTGCTCGGCCACGCTGGTGAGCGCTTCCTCGAGCCGCTGTGTCCGATCAAAGGTGGGAATGATGACGGCGATTCTCATCGGGGAATACTAGCGGCGCCTGAGCCTCTGGAGAAATTCGCGGCGG
>CAYXHU010000259.1:0-3812 GCA_964464675.1 uncultured Acidimicrobiia bacterium | reverse complement strand
AACACCCTGATCGAGCCGCAGGCCGGCTTCTTCGAGGACACGCACTGGCGCGGCATCACCGACTGGGGCGCCGAGTTGGCGCCCCACTACGAGACCGTGCGTCGCATGCTGGGAGCGGTGCCCGCACCGGCCGACACTCCGGCCGACGACGTGATGCGCCGGGTGGCGGAGGAGATGGGCGCCGCGAGCACGTTCCGGCCGACCACCGTCGCCGTGTACTTCGGCGAGCCCGGTACCGAGGTGAGCGATCCGTACTTCGGTGGTGCAGGCCCGCAGCGCCGCGGGTGCACGGAGTGCGGAGGATGCATGGTCGGCTGCCGGGAGCACGCCAAGAACACCCTCGACCGCAACTACCTCTGGCTCGCCGAGCACGCCGGGGCACGGGTCTACCCCGAATGCGAGGCCGTCGACGTCGTACCCATGCCCGACGGGGGCTACCGGGTGGACACACGCAGGCCGGGCTCCTGGGTGGTTCGCCACCGGAAGTCGTTCTCCGCCCGCCAGGTGGTGTTCGCGGCCGGCGCGCTGGGCACCACCCGGCTGCTGCTTCGCTTGCGCGACTCGGGCCGGCTCCCCGGCCTGTCGGACCGGATCGGCCGCCTGGTCCGGACCAACTCCGAGTCGTTGCTCGGGGTCACCGCCCGGACCCGGGCGGTCGACTACTCGCACGGGGTTGCGATCACTTCGTCGTTCGAGCCGGCGCCCAACACGCGCATAGAGCCGGTCCGCTACCCGCCGGGCAGCAACACCATGGGGCTCCTGGCCACGATCCTCGTTCCGGGAGACGGGCGGCTGCCCCAACCGCTCCGGTTCCTCGCTGCGGCGATCCGCCACCCGGTCCTCTTCATGCGCAGCCTCTCCGTGTGGCACTGGTCGGAGCGGTCGATCGTCGTCCTCGTCATGCAGAGCCTCGACAACAGCATCCGGCTGTACCGCCGGCGGGGCCGGCTTCGCAGGGGGATCACCTCCGGTCCCGATCACGGCGACCCCAACCCGCGCTGGCTGCCGGTCGGCCACGAGGCGGCCCGGCGCGCCGCCGAGGCGACCGGAGGTTTCCCTGGAGGCAGCATCAACGAATCGCTGCTCGGCATCCCGATCACCGCCCACATCATCGGGGGAGCCACGATCGGGGCCACCGCCGCCCAGGGAGTCGTCGATCCCTACCACCGGGTGTTCGGCCACCCCGGGCTGCACGTCGTGGACGGCGCCTCGATCCCCGCCAACCTCGGATCCAACCCGGCTCTCACGATCACGGCTCTCGCCGAACGGGCGTTGGCCATGTGGCCGAACGCAGGGGACCCCGACCCGAGGCCCCCGCTGGGTTCTGCGTACCGGCCGGTGGAGGCGGTCGCTCCCGGTGCTCCCGTCGTGAGATCGTCCCCATGAGCGCCCACCGCCCCGACTCCCACCGCGACGAGACGCTGCGCGAGTTGCTCACATCACCGCTCGACGAGCAGCCAAGACGAGGCCCGTCCACGATCCTCCTGGTTGCGGGGATCGTGGCCGCGGTCACCGCGGCGATCCTGATCCCCGTGCTCGTCCTCGGCGGCGGGGGCGACGAGACCGAACCGGAAGCCGGGACCGCTGCGAGCACCACTACGACGACCGACGTCCCCGGCACCCCCGGGTACCCCTCGGCGCGCTCGCTGGCGCCGGCGGCCGCGGCCGGCCCGGGCCGGATCGTCATGGTCGGCGGAGTCGAAGGGACTCCCCGCGTCGTCGTCGGCAGTGCCATCGCCGAGACGTGGACGTACTCGACGACCCGCAACCAGTGGTACGAGGCGGACCCGAGCGGCAACCCGGAGGCACGGTTCGGACAGGCGATGGCCTTCGACGAACAGTCCGGCGCGCTCGTCATGTTCGGCGGGTCCACCGGACCCGGCCGGTTCTGCCGCGTGGTGCGTCGCTGCGGCCTCCAGGAACAGGCCGACACCTGGTGGTTCTTCCCCGACACCGGGACCTGGAACCAGGCCCCGGGTTCCGGCGGGCCTTCGGCGAGGTTCGGGGCCGCGGCGGCCTACGACGCCCAGTCGGACCGGATCGTCCTCTTCGGCGGCAGCCGCACCCTGGACAACTACGGCCTGGCGGACCTGTACGACGACACCTGGGCATACGACTTCGACACCGACACCTGGACGCAGATGAGCCCCGACCGGGCCCCCGTCCCGCGTGCCTACGCGGCGGTCGCCTACGACCCCAGCGTGGACCGGATCCTGCTGTGGGGCGGCAGCGGGGTGGACACCGACATCGACGGGGCGATGTGGGCGTACGACCTCGAGTCGGACACGTGGACCGAAATCGCCCCGGCCGAGGAGGACTCCCCGCAGCCCCTGTGGGATGCGACGCTCGTGTACGCCGACGTCATCGGGCGCAGCGTGCTCATCGGAGGCGAAGGGCCCATCACGCGCGAGATCGCCGAGGGCGTCACGGCCACCGAGATCGGGCTGAGCGACATCGTCTGGGTCTTCGACGCGGCGAGCGGCCGCTGGTCGCGGCGCGAACCGCTGGCCGGCGGCGTGGCCGGCCATTCGGCAGCCTACGACCAGGAAACCCGGCGGATCGTCGTCGTGGCCTGGGGGACCACCGCCTTCTACGACCCCCTCGCAGACGAATGGGAGGACGTCACCCCGGAGGAGGCCGCCCAGGACGCCGAAGACGGCTAGCGGGGCGCCCCTCCTCCCGGGCCCTCCCGGATCGCCGTCGCACTCCCCCGCATGTCGCCCAGCGCCTCCCGATCACGCTTCCGGTGCCACCGGTCCCACAACACCAGCATCGCAGGCAGCGTGACCACCGCAGCGAACAACGAGAACCCGATGGCGAACACGACCACGGCTCCGAGCTCCCGGAACGGGCCGAGGGACGAGGTGACCAGGATGCCGAATCCGGCCAGCGTGGTGAGCGCCGAACCGGTGAGCGCCGCTCCGGTGTTGCGCGCCGTGGATCGCACCGCTTCGGCGAGGGTCGGGAACCGGCCCCGGTCCTCCAGGTAGCGGCGGACCATGTGGATCGTGTAGTCGACCCCGATCCCGATCGCCAGGGCGGCCACCATCGCCGTCGTCGGCGAGAACGGGATCCCGGTCGCCGCCATCATGCCGTACGTCCACAGCACCACGAGTGCCACCGGCAAGATCGCGATGACCCCGAGGAACGGGCGGCGCACCTCCCACCAGAAGGCGACCACCAAGAGGGCCATGGCGGCCCCCAGGGTGATCCCCAGGGACACCGCCTGGGATTCGGACAGAGCGCGTTTCACCGCGTCGACCACGATCCCCTCCGAGGTGATCGTGGCCTCGATCCCTGGAGTCCCCTCGACGCCTGAGAACACCTCACCGAGGGCGTCGGCCAGGTCGGCGGCCCCTTCTTCCCCGGCGCGGGTGGTGACCCTCACGACCGCGGCGTCGAACCCGCCCGAACCGTCCGGTTCCAGGACCGCCCCGACCGCGTCAGGGGCGAGCTCGGCGGCCCTGCGAAACACCGCAGCCGGATCGCCGTCTGTCGAGAAGGTGAGATCCTCCCCCAGGCCTGCGTCGGCGGCGAAGGCGGCGAACCCGGCATCCTCCGCTGCGAGCGAGGCGAGCACCGAGACCGGCGACTCCACGGACGGCTCGCCGGCGAAGGTGACCACGTCTTCGACGGCGCCCAGCGAGCCGACCGCACCGGCCAGCGAGTTGTAGGCGGCGGGTTGGGCGATGTCTCCTTCGATGAGGACGCTGGTCCGCTCGCCCAGGCCTCCGGAGAAGCGCTCGAGCAGCGTGGTTCGGGCCTCGAGAGCCGGCGTGCCGTCCGGGACGAAGTCCACGAGGCTGAACCTG
>CAYXHU010000258.1:0-3818 GCA_964464675.1 uncultured Acidimicrobiia bacterium | reverse complement strand
CACACGGCACGGAACCACCGGCGTGCGGAACGGACCGGGATCCGTGCCGGATCGACCCTCGGAAGCGCTGCCGCAAGGAGGTCACGGTCGATTCCTGCGGCGGTGACGATGTCGGCTGCGGTCACCGCACTACGACGTTGACGAGATTCGGCACCCGCACGACCACCCGATGGGGCGGAGATCCCTGGGTGTAGGCCTGCACCCGATCCGAGGAGAGCGCCAGCGCCTCGGCATCCGCCTCGGTGATCGCCGGATCGACCTCGATGCGGTCCCTCACCTTGCCGTTCACCTGCACGATCATCGTCACCGTCTCGGCGGCCGAAAGCTCGGGGTCGTAGTCGGGCCACTCGGCGAACCCCACCGACGTCGCATGTCCGAGACGTTCCCAGAGCTCCTCACACACATGAGGGGCAAAGGGGGCCAGCAACCGCACGAACGTGTCGGCGACGGTGCGCGGCACCGCGTCGAGGGCGACGAGTGCGTTGTTCATCTCGAACAGTCGGGCGATCGCCGTGTTGAATCCGAGCACCTCCATGTCGGCGGTGACCGCCTTGATCGTGCGATGCATCAGCCGCAGCAGATCCCCTGAAGGCTCCTCGTCGACCACCCGGAGGGCTCCGTGCTCCGGATCGACGAGGTTCCGCCAGAACCGCTGGAGGAACCGGAAGACGCCGACCATGTCGCGGGTCGTCCACGGCTTCGATGCGTCGAGGGGGCCCATGAACATCTCGTAGAGCCGCAGCGTGTCCACGCCGTATTCGTGGAACACCTCGTCGGGGCTCACCGAGTTCTTCAGGCTCTTGCCCATCTTCCCGTAGCTGCGGGTCACCGGCTCACCGCGATAGGAGAACTCGCCGTCCAGCTCGACCACGTCGGCGGCGGGCACGTAGATGCCCCGCTCGTCCTGAAAGGCGTCGGCGAGGATGTACCCCTGGTTGAACAGGCGCCCGAACGGCTCGGGCGTGCCGATGTGACCGAGGTCGTACAGGACCTTGTGCCAGAACCTCGCGTACAGCAGGTGGAGCACCGCGTGTTCGACCCCACCCACGTACAGGTCGACACCCCGCTCCCCCATCCAGTACCGGTCGGCTTCCTCCCCGATCAGGGCATCCGGATTGTGGGGATCGGCGAACCGCAGGTAGTACCAGCAGGACCCGGCCCACTGCGGCATCGTGTTCAGCTCCCGCCGGTAGGGAACGCCGTCGACGACGACGTGCTTCCACTCCGCCGGAGCACGGTCGAGAGCCGGCACGGGCTCCGAGGTCTCGTGGAGCCCGGTCTGCGGCCGGTAGTCGTCGATCTCGGGGAGCAGCAGCGGCAGTTCGTCGTCGGGGACCGCCCGCAGTTCGCCTCCCGGGCCGTGCAGGATCGGGATCGGCTCGCCCCAGTAGCGCTGCCTGCTGAACAGCCAGTCGCGCAGCTTGTACGAGAGGGCGGCCTCCCCGCACTCGTGCTCTGCGAGCCACTCGACGATCCGGTCCTTGGCGGCGGCGATCTCGAGGCCGTCCAGGAACCCGCTGTTGATCGAGGGACCGTCGCCGGAGTACGCCTTGCCTTCGAAGTCGGGGGGCGGCTGCACGGTGCGGACGATCGGCAGGTCGTACACCTCGGCGAACTCCCAGTCGCGTTCGTCCTCTCCGGGCACGGCCATGATCGCGCCCGTCCCATAGCCCATGAGGACGTAGTCGGCGATGAACACCGGGAGCGGGGCACCGTTCACCGGGTTCACCGCGAACGCCCCCGTGAACACACCCGTCTTCT
This sequence comes from uncultured Acidimicrobiia bacterium, assembly GCA_964464675.1. GTDB lineage: Bacteria > Actinomycetota > Acidimicrobiia > Spongiisociales > UBA11373 > CAYXHU01. The sequence goes on along the minus strand of CAYXHU010000258.1, from coordinate 2,057 downwards.
CGCGCTCCTCCGCCTGCCGCTCCAGCTCGGACTTGCCGGCCGCATGGGCCCGGTAGGCGCCGACCGCCGCGCCCGGCGTCTCCGCACCGCCGGTCCAGGTCTCCTTGGTGCCCTCCGGCCACCGGTCGGGCACGAGATCATCCACCATGGGGTGCTCGGGGGCGAACACCATGTACGTGGCCCCGAAGATCGTGTCGGGGCGCGTGGTGAACACGTCGATCTCACCGGCGTCGCCGACCGGGAACCGGATGCGGGCACCTTCGGAGCGGCCGATCCAGTTGCGCTGCATCATCTTCGTCGACGCGGGCCAATCGACCAGGTCGAGGTCGTCGAGCAGCCGGTCGGCGTAGGCGGTGATGCGCAGCATCCACTGGCGCAGCGGCCTGCGGTACACCGGATGGTTGCCGCGATCCGACCTTCCGTCCTTGGTGACTTCCTCGTTGGCGAGCACGGTCCCCAACGCGGGACACCAGTTCACCGGGACCTCGGCGATGTAGGCGAGGCGCCGCCCGCCGAGGAACTCTCGTCGCTCCTCGTCGTCGAGGTCGGCCCACGCTCGCCCGTCGGCGTCACGCCGGCCCGCCTCCAGGTCGGCCACCAGCGCGGCGATCAGCTTGGCCCGCTGCTCCTCGGGATCGAACCACGAGTCGAACAGCCGAAGGAAGATCCACTGGGTCCACCGGTAGTAATCGGGGTCGGTGGTGGCGAAGGCGCGGTCCCAGTCGAAGGACAGTCCGAACCGCTTCAGCTGCCGGATGATGTTCGCGACGTTGGCGTCGGTGGTGATCCTGGGATGCGTCCCGGTCTCCACCGCGTACTGCTCGGCGGGAAGCCCGAATGCGTCGAAGCCCATCGGGTGGAGGACGTTGTAGCCGCGCATCCGGTGGTAGCGGGAGTAGATGTCGCTGCCGATGTAGCCCAGCGGGTGACCGACGTGGAGCCCCTCTCCCGAGGGGTACGGGAACATGTCGAGCACGTACATCTTGGGACGCGTCCCGTCGAAGTCGGGGTCGCCGGGATTGGGGACGTGGAAGGTCCGGTCCTTCGCCCAGCGCTCCTGCCAGGCGGCCTCGATGGCCTCGTGGTCGTACCCGCTCATCAGTCCTCCAGAGTGCCGGAGGGTACCACCGGGGACGCCGGCCATTCCCCGGCCGCACACGATCAGGAGAGGAACGGAACCAGGACGGCGTACCCGCCGAGGAGCACGAGCCCCTCGGCGCGGCTGATCCGCCGGCCGGTCCGCATCATCCCCCACACGACCACGCCCAGCGCCACTCCGGCCCCGGACGCGAAGCCGGTGAGCGCCGGAGCATCCAGCGCCGCCGATCCGGCGAGGCCGGTGGCGCCTCCCACTGCGAGAGCGTTGAACAGGTTGGATCCGAGGAGGTTGCCGACGATCAGGTCGCCTTCTCGGCGACGCGCCGACTGGACGACCGTCACGAGCTCGGGTAGTGACGTGCCGACCGCCACCAGCGTCGCCCCGACGAACCCCTCGCTGAGGCCGGCCCGATCGGCCAGGTCCACCGCTCCCCAGAGCAGCACCTGGGCGCCGGCGAGCGTGCCTGCGAGGCCGAGAACGGTGCGCAGGATCTCCCGTCCCAGCCGGTGCTCGGTTCCGACCAGCTCGACCGCTTCGGGACCGAGCGGATCGCCGGGTCGTCCGCGCGTGACGACGAGGAGCGCGGCCGCCATCGCCACCACCAGGATCACCCCTTCGACCTGCCCGATGCCTCGCTGCACCACGACGAGGAACGCCCCCATCGCCAGGACGGTGAGCGGGGCTTCCCTCCGTACGGTCTGGGAGTCCACCGCGAGTGGATAGATGAGCACGCCGACGCCGAGGATCAGCCCCAGGTTGGCGAGGTTCGAACCGGCGATGTTGCCGACCGCGATCTCGGGCTCACCCCGAAGGGAGGCGAGCACCGACACGAGCAGCTCGGGACTGCTCGTGCCGAAGCCGACGATCACCACGCCGATGACAAGCGGGGCGACCCGCAGGACGACCGCGATCCGCGCCGCCCCGACGACGAACTGGTCGGAGGCCACGGCCAGCAGGG
>CAYXHU010000257.1:0-3851 GCA_964464675.1 uncultured Acidimicrobiia bacterium | reverse complement strand
TCCCTCATCTGCTGGGAGAACTACATGCCCCTGGCGCGTGCTGCGCTCTACGAGAAGGGCATCGACGTCCTGCTCGCCCCGACCTGGGACAACAGCAACGAATGGGTCCCGACCCTGCAGCACATCGCCAAGGAAGGCCGGGTCTTCGTGGTTGGGGTGACCGCGTTTCTGCGCGGCAGCGACGTTCCTCGGGATCTGCCCGGCGCCGACGATATCTACGGTGGCGACGAAGACTTCATGTCCAGGGGCAACACGACCGTCGTTGCCCCCGGCGGGGGGATCCTCTCTGGCCCCCTCGTGGGCGAGGCAGGAACCGTCGGCGTCGCACTCGACCTCGACCGGATCGCCGCCGGGCGCCGGGCCTTCGACCCGACAGGCCACTACGCGCGTCCCGATGTGCTGTCGCTATCCAACAAGACGACTGGAGAGACACATGAGTGAGTTCCCATCCATCGGCCACGTGGCGCTGACCGTCACCGATCTCACCGTCAGCCGGCCCTGGTATCAGCGGCTCGTCGGCGCGGAACCAGTGCTCGACGAACCAACCGATGGCGGCTTCTACCACACCGTGTTCGAGATCGGTGACACGCTCATCGGTCTCCATGAGCACCCCGACACCAATGCCGAGATAGCGTTCACGGAGTTGCGTTCCGGACTCGACCACATCGGCTTCGGGTGTGCCGACCGGGCAACCCTCGAGGCATGGGAGACCCGACTCGACAACCTCGGCATCGCCCATGGGGGCATCATCGACGCGCACTACGGTTCGGGGCTCAGCTTCAGGGACCCCGATGGGATCGCTCTGGAGTTCTTCGCTCCGCCGGCATGAGTTGGGCGCCTCACCTCAAGTGTTCCAGGCCGAAGGGAATCGCAGCGAAGTCCTGACACAGGCCCCGAGGGGCTCGATCTGGTCCCAGAAGAGGGTCCCCTTGTGCTCGACTGCCAGATAAGTCAGAACTCTGACCTATGAGTGACAGGATGCCGTTCTCCGAAGCCACGGCGCATCTCTCCGAAGTGGCCGATCGATCGTGTTGAAATCCAACACCATCGGATCCTGGTGACTCGGAACGGTCGGCCATCGTTCGTCCTCGTGAGCCCCGACGATCTCGAGTCGCTCGAGGAGAGCCTCGACATCCTGCGTGACGACGAGTTGATGGAATCGTTGCGTCGGTCCCGCCTGGAGACGGCCGCCGGCGAGCGACTCCGGTCGCGGGATGACGTCTGAGGCGGGCCGTTGCTCGAGGTCGAGATCACACCTGAGGGTCTCCGGCGCCTCGATCGCTTGCCCGAGAAGGTGCGCGCCGCGGCTCCCGAATCGATCCTGGATCCGATCGCCGATGGCCCCATCGTCCCCGCAAGCCACTCCTCGGCTGTCGAAGGCATCCGATCCGCCCGCCGCGGCGACTACCGGATCATCTATGAGGTCTTCCAGAACGAGCACATCGTCCTGATCCACCGTGTTCAGCATCGCCGGGACGTCTACCCGGGGGGCGGGATGTCCTCCCTCTAGGCCGGGAGGTCGAGGATGAGTCCGATAGTCTCCCGAATCTGGGAGAGGGCGAGGGGTCCGACGTTCCCGGCCACCTCCTCGACCCGATCCGCCGAGACCGCCCGGATGTGTTGGCATTGCGCTGCCGAGACCCCGTCCAGTGCGTTCTGCTCGTCGGGTTCGATCGAGACCTCCGAAGCGAATCCCCGCACTGCGGACGTCAGCGGGACGATGTGGATCACGCTGGGAGAGGCCTCGAGGATCCGCTGGGCCGTCACGACGACGGCAGGATGCCGGAAGCCTGCTTCCCGACCGCTCGGGCGTCCGAGATCGACCCCAACGATGTCACCCGAGGTCGGCATCGAGCCACCGAGTCTCTCGTGACGTGAGAGGAGCCCTCAGTTCCTTGCCGATATGCTCCTGGCGGAGACGACGCACTGCCAGGGCCACCGTGTCACCGATACTGGTTCCCAGTTCGGACGCGAGGCGCTTGAGCTCCTCGTGGGTGGCGGTGTCGATCCGGACGCTGGTGCTCTGCATGCAAATCAGCATATGCAAATGCATGCTCGAGAACAAGGGATTCGGGTCGTGGACCTCGGCGAGCGATCTTCCACCGGAAGGAGAGGACGGGAAGGTTTCTGCAGAGGTCCCGGGGGACGGTGACTCTGCGCCGGGCGCTCCGCGACGCCGTACTCACAAAGCGAGGTGCAGACGCAGCGCCTCATCGAGCTCGAGCCGGTCGGCCATGCGCGCCGAGTCGACGTCGGTCTACTCGAGGCTGTCGAGCCACTCGCTCTGGCTCCCCTCCTCGACTCGACCTCCCCCGCGGCTGCTCATCCCCTCTGCCGGAGATCGCGACGGTCGAACAGCGCGGCCGCCATCCCGAACAGCAGGACGGTGAGCGTCGTCAGCATCCCGGCGTGACCCCAGGGCATGCCGTTCTCGAGCGGATGGCTGCTCAGGTAGTAGTAGTTGGGGGTCCACTTCGCCCACCCCGCCAGACCCTCGCTGAGCGGCAGGAACGAGTTCAGCAGATGGGAGGTGAGGGCCAGGCCGATCGTCCCGTACACCGCGATGCGCACCCTGCCGGTGGCCGCCCCCAGGGCCAGGGCGACGGCGCCGAACACCAGCCCGAGGAGGGTGACCAGCACAGAGGTGGCGGCGATTCCCCCGATGGAGATCCCGAGGCCGGCGATCACCGACCCGAGGGCGACCCCCGCCCAGGTGGCGAACCCGACGACGGCAGCGAAGACGATCATCGTCAGCGCCTTCTCGGCGACGATCGTCGAGCGCCGGATCGGATTGGCGAGCAGCAGGCCCATGGTGCGCCGCTCCTCCTCGCCGGCGAGGGCACGGGATCCGATGACGATGGTGATCACCATGATCGCGATCGGCGCCATCAGGCTGAACGTCTCCACCTCGTACCAGCCTTCCGGGGTGGTCATGTCGCCGCCCCCGGCGATGGCGAGCACCGCCTCTGGGAAACCGTCGGCGAACTCGGCGAGGGTGTCGTCGATGGCGTTGTAGATCGGCCCGATCAGGACCCCCATGATGAGGAACATGGCGTACACCATCACGATGAGCAGGCCCTGGTGCTCCGAGGCGGTCTTGATCCAGATCCGGGACACCCGGGTGGAGCCGGCCAGGCGGTCGACCACGGACCGGGTGACCGGGTGGGTGCGCAGGCGGTCCAGCAGTGTCGCCTTCACCGACTGCGACTTCAGGTCGCGCCGCCGCACCCCCACCGCGGCAAGGACGGCGAAGGCGGCGGCCCCGGCGGCCAGCACGCCGATGTGCCCCCAGGCGATCCCGTTCACGAGCGGGTCGCTGCCGTCGAAGTAGTACCAGGGGAAGGCCCGGACGGCGTCGGCGGCACCTTCGACCAGGGGGAGCAGGCCGGCTGCCAGGTATGAGACCGCCAGGACCGCGCCCGTGACCCCCGAGGCACGCGAACGGTTCCCCGTCCACGACCCGACCGCCATTGCCAGGAACCCGTAGAACAGTGCATTCACCGCGAGGTGGAGCATCATCGCCCCGATGCGAGTCGCCCCGATCTCGACGCCGAGGAGCAGGGGAACCACGTGCGACGCGCCCCACAGGGCTGCGGTGCCCAGCAGGACCAGCAGCACCATGGCCGCCGCCTTGGAAACCAGCACATGGAGCCGGCTCTTCGGGTTCCCGAGCAGCAGGCCGATGGTCCCGGCACGCTCCTCGCCGGCGATCGAAGCGGCGCCCATCGACACGGCCATGCCGGCCAGGGTCAGCGCTCCGGCGAAGCTCAGCAGCACCGTGTACGAGAGGACGGCGACATCGGCATTCTCGGGGATGCCCACGAACGCTCGGAACACCTCCGGCAGGTCCG
>CAYXHU010000256.1:0-3852 GCA_964464675.1 uncultured Acidimicrobiia bacterium | reverse complement strand
AGTGAGGCGTACACGAGCACCAGGAGGACGAGGCTCTGGTAGAGACCTCCGAGGTAGCGGGACGCGAAGAACACCACCCCGAGCGCCACCGCCAGATGCGGGAGGGCGAAGACGGCATACGCCGAGCGTTCGACCCACGCCGAGGCTCGCGACCGGTGCCGGACGACGAGCCGTGCCACCGGCACGGCGAGGACGGTGGCGGTGAGCGCGGCGAGTGAGGCCGCGATGAGGGAGCCGGCCGCAGGCCCCCATGAGATGGACACGGGCCGCAGGCTCACCCACGACACCAGCGTCGTGAGCGGCAACCCGAGGGCGACGGCGATCAGTGCGGCGAGGAAGCCGGTCGCCGCGATTCTGCCGGGCAGGCGCAGCCGCACCGGGCGAGGCGGCCGGGTGGGACGCCGGGCGTGGATGGCGGCCGTGCCCCGGGTGCGGGCTTCCACCACCAGGATCACCAGCGCGGCGGCGACGAGCACCACGGCGAGCACTGCGGCGGGGGCCCGGTCGAGGCGCCCGGCGTACTGGGCGTAGACGGCCCGGGTCAGGGCGTCGAACCGCATGAGGCCGACCGCTCCGAAGTCGGACAGCACATAGAGGGCGGTGAGCAGCAGTCCCGCCGCCGCGGAGGGCCGCAGGTGGGGGAGCAGGATGGTGCGCATCACTCGCCATGGCCCGGCTCCGAGGCTGCGGGCGGCCTCCTCTCGTGACGGGTCGAGCCGGCGCAGCGCGGCGGCCGCCACCAGGTAGACGAACGGGTAGGTGGCGATAGTGAGCGCCAGCCAGGCGCCGAAGAAGCCGCGGATCCGGGGGCCGGCGATCCCGGTCACGTCCTCCAGCACGCTACCCGGCCCGACCGCGGAGATCAGCGTGAGGGCGATCACATACGAGGGGAGCACGAGGGGCAGCGCGACTGCGACGCGCCAGACGGGGCGCCGGGGGAGGGCCGTTCGTTCGGTGATCCAGGCGGCGGCGACTCCGACGACCGCCGACGTGGCCGTCACTGCGGCGACGAGCAGGGCGGTGTTGGCGGCGAGTTGCAGGGTGCGCCCGGACGTGAGGGTGTCGAGTGCCGAGCTACCTGCTCCGGCGGCCCGGGCGGCGAGCGCCCCGAACGGGATGAGCGCCGGCAGGAGGGCCGCCGCGGCGGCCGCCCACGCCCAGACGGGAGCACCACCCCAGTGCGAGGCGGCAGTACCCCTGGGGAAGACGGTGTCCCGGGCGGCGGCCATCTACACGAGGCCGGAGTCGGCGACGAGCTCGGTCGCCAGATCGAGGGCGGCGGCGAGGCGGCCTAGGTCGAGATCCGGCGGGTCGAGGGTCGCCAGGGGAGGCAGGGCCGGGTCGGCGTCCACGCCGGCGACGAGGGGGTACTCGAACGACTGCTCGGCGAAGAACCGCTGGGCCTCGGGCGACAGCAGGAAGGCGACGAAGTCGACGGCGGCGTCGCGCCGGTCCGAGGAGGCCAGCACGCCGGCGCCGGCGGGCATCACGAGCGCCCCGGCGTCCCCGCCGGCCATGAAGTGGTTGCGGGCCGTGGAGGCGTCCACCTGGCTCCGCCGGATGAGCAGGTAGTAGTGGTTGGCGAGCCCGGCATCCACCTCGCCGGTGTCCACCGCCGCCACGATCGCGGAGTTCGACGAGTAGGTGAGCGGCTCGTTGACGGCGATGCTCTCCAGCCAGGCCCGGGTGGCGTCCTCTCCCTCGGTGAGGATCATCGCCGCCACGAAGGCGAGGAACGACCCGTTGGTCGGGGCGATGCCGAGCCGACCCTTCCACCGGGGGTCGGCGAAGCCGGCGACCGTCTCGGGGAGGTCGTCGGCGTGGACCCGGCCGGGATCGTAGACGACGACGCGCGAGCGGCCCGATGTGCCGACCCAGCGGCCGTCGCGATCTGAGAAGCGCTCGGGGACCGACGAGAGGATGTCGTCGGGGAGCCGTGCCAGCAGTCCGGCCTCGGCGACCGCCCCGAGCGAGGCCGGGTCCACCGCGAAGAACACGTCGGCGGGACTGGCGTCGCCCTCCTCGCGGAGCGTGGCCGCGAGCTCGGTGCTCGATGCGTAGCGGACGTCGAGGTCGATCCCGCTCACTTCCTCGAAGCGGTCCATGAGGGGTCGACCAGCTCCTCGTTCCGCCCCGAGTAGACGGTGAGTGAGCCGTCGGCGTCGGGGTCGCAGGCCGACGCGAGGAGTACGACGGCGAGCACCGCCGCGGCGATTCGCTGGTTCATCCCGGAGAGGCTATTCCCACTATGGCGGTAGTGCAAAGGGGTGGGATCAGAGTTCCCGAGACCCCGCAGTCCGGATCGCCAGGCCCACGAGCACCGCCGAGCCGACCACGGACACCGCCGTCGCCGGCAGGTAGTCGGTCGCCGAACCTCCCCGGGCAAGATCGACCAGGGCCCCGACGAGGTGACTGGGGAGGAGTGAGCCGACGGGTTCGATCAATCCGACGAGCGGCATGGCGATGAGCACGAGGAGCGAGAGGCCCGCGGTGGCGAGCGCGCTGCCCATCACCGCCCCGGCCGCGGCGGTCGCCGAGACGGCGAACAACAGGTAGACGGAGCCGAAGGCCATCCCCGCCAGTATCCCGCCGACCGGGACACCCCCGAGCAACACCGCGGTCTCGTACCAGGCCACCGCGGCGCCCACCACCCAGGCTCCGATCACGGCCGCGCCGGACACCACCACGCGTGGGCCCACGAGCCGGGAGGCGCTCGGCACCCTGGTACGCAGGAACACCGACATTTCGGGGAGGGCGTGCAGCGTGGTTGCGCCGGCGGCGACGCCGATGGCGACGAGCAACGCGATCTGGGAGGCGTTGCCGACGTACTGGGAGATGCCGTCGGCCGGCACCGGATCGGGGACCACGACCGTGATGTCGCCTCCGAAGCGGTAGATGATCTCGGGCAGGTAGCGGGCGGTGAGCGGGCCGAGCAACCCGAAGAACACGTAGACCCCGAGGAGCGCCGCCATCCGCTTCGTTCGCATCAGCCGAAGCCACTCGAGGCGCCACAGCGTCATCGCGTCACCTCCAGGAACACGTCCTCGAGGGTCGGGGTGTCGGGGGTGATCGACGTGACCGGCAGGCCGGTGGCGGCCACGGCGGCGATGAGATCCCGCTCGGCCCGCGTCGGGTCGTCGACCCGGACCCGGACGACGCGGTCGTCGAGGGGCTCGGCCGCCGTCACCCAGTCGTGTGCCCGCAGCGCCGCGGCGAGGTCGCCGGAGTGCTCCCGGACCCGCACGAGCACGGCCGGTGCCGAGCCGGCGGCCAGCAGGTCGCCGACCGGGCCCTGGAACACCAGCCGGCCCCGGTCGAGGATCCCCACGTGATCGCTCACCTCCTGGACGTCGGCGAGGATGTGACTCGAGAACACCACCGTCGCCGCCGACCGCAGGCGGCGCACCAGGTCGAGCACCTCCCGGCGGCCGGACGGGTCGAGGGCCGAGGCCGGCTCGTCGAGCAGCAGCACCGAGGGCCGGCTCACCACGGTGGCGGCGAGGCCGAGCCGCTGCAGCATGCCCCTCGAATAGCCGCCGACCCTCCGGTCGGCGGCGTCGAGGAGTCCGGCGTCGCTCAGAGCGTGCCCCACCGCATCGGGAGGGACGTCTGCCGCCGACAGCGTGCGCGACAGGTCCACCACCTCCCGGCCGGTCATCCACGGCTCCCAGGTCGGCGCGTCGGGGAGCATGGACACGGACGACGGCGGAGCCGATATCTCGATCGTCCCCGCCGAAGCAGACCGCAGGCCGGCCAGGATCGACAGCAGGGTCGTCTTCCCGGCTCCGTTCGGCCCGACCAGGCCGTACACGGCGCCGGCCGGCACGTCGAGATCCACGGCGTCGAGGGCGA
>CAYXHU010000255.1:769-3861 GCA_964464675.1 uncultured Acidimicrobiia bacterium | reverse complement strand
GGCGATCGGGTGGCTCCGAGCGGAGGCCGCGCATGGTGGCCGTCCAGGCCGACGGTTGCGCACCGATCGTCAAGGCCTGGCAGGACGGGGCCGAGCACGCCGAGCTCTGGCAAGACGCTCACACGATCGCCAGCGGGATCAGGGTCCCGGTGGCCATCGGGGACTTCCTGATCCTGCGAGCCGTGCGGGAGAGCGGCGGGTTCGCGATCAGCGTGCCCGACGAGGAGATCCAGGCCGCACAAGAGGACGTCGCGGCACGCGACGGGCTGCTGATGGGCCCGGAGGGTGCAGCCACCGCCGCCGCCTACCGGCGGGCTCTGGCCGAGGGGATGGTCGACGAGGGAGACCGGGTGGTGCTGTTCAACTGCGGTACGTCGCTCAAGTACCCGATGCCGCCGATGGACGCCGCCATCGACCGGCACCGGCCGATCGACTGGGATGCATTGGTGGAGGCCTGATGGCAGACGTCGTCGTTTCCGAGTTCATGGACGAGGGCGCGGTCGAATCGCTGCGCCCCGAGTTCGACGTGCAGTACGACCAGGATCTCGTGGACCGCAGGGACGAGCTGGAGCAGGCACTGGGCGCGGCCCGGGGCCTGATCGTCCGCAATCGAACGCGAGTCGACGCCGCCCTGCTCGATGCGGCTCCCGACCTCAGGGTTGTGGGACGTCTCGGCGTCGGCCTCGACAACATCGACCTGGAGGCCTGCAGGGCCCGGGGAGTGGAGGTGTGCCCGGCAACCGGGGCCAACGCGGTGGCGGTCGCCGAGTACGTGATCGCCGCGGCGATGGTCCTGGTCCGGGGGGTGTTCACGGCGACGGACCGGGTGATCGCGGGGGAGTGGCCTCGGCAAGCGTTCGTCGGCGGCGAGGTGGCCGGACGCCGGATGGGTCTCGTGGGTCTCGGCCTGATCGCCCGGCACGTGGCGTCGCGCGCCAGGGGGCTCGGCATGGACGTGGCCGCGCACGATCCGTTCCTCCCCGAGGACCATCCGGCCTGGGAGAGCGCCGAGATGATCGACTCGTTGGACCGGCTGCTGTCGGCGAGCGACGTGGTGAGCCTGCACGTCCCGCTCACCGACGACACGAGGGGGTTGATCGGCGAGGCCCGGCTTGCGTCGCTGCCGGAGGGGGCGGTGCTCGTGAACACCGCCCGCGGGGGCATCGTCGAGGAGGATGCGGTCGTCGAGGCGTTGCGGTCCGGTCGCCTCGGCGGCGCGGCGCTCGACGTGTTCGCCGACGAGCCGGTCGACGCGGCATCGGGGGGCCGGTTCGCCGGGGTCCCCAACCTGCTGCTGACCCCGCACATCGCCGGGATCACCGTCGAGTCCAACGTGCGGGTGTCCCAGGTGACCGCCGACAACGTTCGCAGGGTGCTCGGCGGCGAGTAGCGGCGATGACCCGGCGACCTGCGAGGATGGATACGAGGTTCTACGAAGGAGGCCGACGACCGTGAAGTTCTTCCTGGACAGCGCCCACACCGACGAGATCGCCTACGCGCTCGACATGTGGGACATCGACGGGGTCACCACCAATCCCCGTCACATTCAGGCATCCGGCAAGCCGTTCCTGCACGTCGTGCAGGAGATCGCCGGGCTGTTCGAAGGCACCGACAAGCCGATTTCCGTCGAGGTGAACCCGCATCACGCCACGTGGGACGTGATGGTGGAGGAAGCCGAGCGGCTGGCGGCGATGTCGCCGAACTTCGTCATCAAGCTCCCGGCCACCGAGGCGGGCTTCAAGGGGATCAGAGCGCTCGCAGAGCGCGACATCCGCGTGAACCTCACGCTGGTCTTCTCGGCCTCCCAGGCGCTGCAGGCGTTCCGGATGGGCGCGTACTTCGTCTCCCCGTTCATCGGGTGGAAGGAGACCAACGCCGAAGAGGTGTGGGGTTTCGTCACCGACTGCGTGGCGATCCGGGACAACTACGCGTTCGACGGGGAGATCATCGTGTCGGCGGTGCGCAACGGCCGGCAGATCGCCGACGCCGCCGTCGCCGGTGCCGACATCGTGACGGCCGGCTTCTCGGTGTACCGCGACGCATTCGACCATCCGTTCACCCATGTGGGGCTCGGCAGATTCCAGAGCTACTGGGACCAGACCCCGTACGAATAGGAGGTTCCCGTGACCCGGCGCATCGGCGTGCTCGCCCTGGCGCGCGCCACCTTCGACGTTCCTTTCGCCGAGCAGACCGCCGCCGACGGGTTCGACCTGCTCGACGGCCTCGACATCGAGGTGGTGGGGAGCAGGTCGGTGGTCTTCGACGCGGCCGCGGCCGCCGCCGAGGCATCCGACCTGGCGGCGGCCGGCATCGACCGGCTGGTGGTGCTGCAGCTCACCTTCTCCGACGCCACGATGATCGAGGCCGTGGCCGACCGGTATGCGGGCTCGATCACCTTGTGGGCGGTCACCGAGGAGCGCACCGGCGGAAGGCTGCGCCTCAACTCCTTCTGCGGCATCAACCTCGCCGGGTTCGCGCTCGCAGCGCGCGGCAGGAGGTACTCGTACGTGCTGGCGGCACCGGGCCCCGAGGCCGGCCCGGCGGTGGCCGCGGCCCTCGCCGACGGCGCCGACCTGGAGCCCGGATCCCACGAGGTTCCCGATCCGCACACCTTGGATGCCGATGCGGTTGCCAGGGCGCAGGCGGTGGCGGCCCGGCTCGCCGAGACGCGGACCGGGGTCATCGGGGACCGGCCCGACGGGTTCTCGCCGTGCGACTACGACCCAGCGGTGCTGCGCGAGCTCACCGGGGTCACCGTCGAGAAGATGACGTTGGACGAGCTCTTCGGCCCGGCCCGGATGGTGACGGCCGATCGGGAGGCGGCCGCCCGGGAACGGGTGAGTTCGCTAGCGGGTCTCGACCGGGTCGATCAGGGGGAGCTGGCGGCCAGCCTGCGCCTCTATCCAGCCCTGTCGGATGTGGCGCGGGCGCGGGGCCTGTCGGGCCTGGCGGTACGGTGCTGGCCGGAGGCGTTCACCGAGTACGGCGCCGCGGTGTGCGCCCCCGCGGGGATCATGAACGACGATCTCATCCCCACCGCCTGTGAGGCGGACGTCTACGGGAACGTGACCGCGCTGGCGTTGCAGTGGCTG
>CAYXHU010000255.1:0-759 GCA_964464675.1 uncultured Acidimicrobiia bacterium | reverse complement strand
GAGCGGCGGGCCGGTGCTGGTCGCCGACCTCGTCGACGTGGACGTCGACTCGGACACGATCGTGCTGTGGCACTGCGGCAAGGCGCCGCTGTCGATGGCCGATCCCGGCGCCGTGCCGGCCGCGACGGTGCACTCCAATCGCCGCAAGCCCCTCCTCAACGAGTTCCCGCTCAGGCCGGGGCGGGTCACCATCGCCCGGCTGAGCCGGGCGGGCGGGTCCCACTCGCTGGTGGTCGGCGGAGCCGAGATGCTGGAGGCCCCGCTGGCGTTCTCCGGGACGGCGGGTGTGGCCCGGTTCGACACCCCTGCCGCCCGGGTGGCCGACACGATCATGGCCGAGGGGCTCGAGCACCACTACGGCATCGCCTACGGCGACATCAGAGCCGAGCTGCACGCTCTGGCTGCGGCGTGGGGCGTCCCGGTGGTGCCCCTGTAGCGCCGGGCGGCGGGCCGGTCCCATCGTCCGGGACCTTGGCCCCCTTTCGCCGGCCGGGCGGCTGCCCGATCATCGGCGCAACCGATCGGGAGGTGCAGACCGATGGACTACATGGTGCGCAGCCGGGAGGACGGGCTCGAGATCGACATCCCCGAGCCCGGAACCCACCGGGCTGCGCTCATCGAGACGATCGAAGCCTGCCGCGAGGGGACCTGTGACTGTCCGAGCGAGGAAGTCCGCAAGGTCTCCTCGGTTCGCGTCGAGGACGGGCCTCTGTACATGTCGATGACGCTGACCCCTCGCGACGGCGAGCCCCTCGACAT
>CAYXHU010000254.1:0-3870 GCA_964464675.1 uncultured Acidimicrobiia bacterium | reverse complement strand
CGATCGTACGTCGGCGCTCCCCCCACATCCTGCCACGCCCGCGTCGGCCAGTGCCCATTCGAGGGGCCCGAGCCGATCCAGGGGCACGAACGCGGTGGACTCGTCTGTTGCGGCGACGACGAGCCCAATCAGCTCGTCGGCGTCCCACACCGGTTCGAGGCTGAGCGGCCCGGCGGCCAGCCGGGCGAGCCGGTCGGGATCGCTGATCGACTGGACATCCACGTCGAGCGTCTCGTCGGGCGCCGGAGCAGCGCCACCGCCCAGTTCCTGCAGACGCGCCCACAGCGAGCGGAACGCCAGGCCGTCGAACACCTCACGCACCCGTCCCGAGTCCCACGGGCCCAGCCTCAGGCCGTCGAGGTCGGCTTCGACCTCCACGTCGTCGATGAGCACGCTGAGGCGCCGGTTCAAGAACACCTGGTCGTGGGCCTCGGCCAGGTTCTCGCGCAGCTTGGGCGTTTGGTCGTCGAGGTGCTCGTAGATGCCCTCCAGGCTTCCGTACCCGGCGACCAGCTTCGTCGCCGTCTTCTCACCCACCCCGGGAACCCCCGGGAGGTTGTCCGAGCTGTCGCCCCGGAGTGCCGCGTAGTCGATGTACTGCTGCGGCGAGATGCCGTACCGCTCCTCGATCCAGGCCGCATCGGCCCTCACGGTGTCGGAGATACCCCGCCGGGTGTAGACGACCCTGATGCGGTCGTCGATCAACTGGAAGGCATCCCGATCCCCGGTGACCACGAGGACGTCCCAGCCCTCGGCGGCGGCCTGCGTGGCGATCGTGGCGATGACGTCGTCCGCTTCATAGCCGGCTGCCTCGAACTGGGTGATCCCGAGGGCGTCGGCCACTTCCCTGATCAGCGGAAGCTGGCTCCGGAACAAGTCTGGTGCGGCTTCCCTGCCTGCCTTGTACTCGGGGTACGCCTCGGACCGGAACGTGGCCTCGGGCGTGTCCCACGCCACCGCCATGGCGTCGGGATGCTCGTCGCCGAGCAATTTGATCACCATGGAGGTGAAGCCGAAGACGGCGTTCGTCACCCGCCCGTCTGGAGTGGCGAGGTCGGTGGGCAACGCGAAGAAGGCCCGGTAGGCGAGGCTGTGTCCGTCGAGGAGAGCGAGGGTGGGCACCCGCCGATCATAGGGGGCCGCTGCGGTCGGGGCCTCGGCTCAGCCGAGGCGCTCGAGGAGCCTGCGCCGCTTGGCGTCGAGCTTGTCACGGCGCTCCCGCAAGGCTTCGAGGGCCCGCTCGAACCGGGCCACGTCGCCGGCCGTCATCCGGGCATCGTCCCGGTCGATGGGCGAGCTGCTCGCCGCCGCGTCACGCTGCGCGTCGTCGTCGATGTGGCGCAGCATCGACAGCTCACCTTCGGTGAGGCGGATCTCATCGTCGATGCGGGCGATCTCGTCGGTGATGCGAAACAGTCTGTCGGTGCGGCGCGGCATGTCGGTCAGGCGCAATACGATAAGGGTGCGCCGGGATGGCGGAATGGTAGACGCGGCGGACTCAAAATCCGTTGGGCTTTGCCCGTGGGGGTTCGAGTCCCCCTCCCGGTACCGGGTGCTGCTGCTGTTCCCTGCCGGCGGCGCCTCCGCACTCACCCTGTTCCTCTCCGTTGGGCTGGCTCCCGGGGACGGGCTATGGTCGTTGGTGACAGCGGATTCCGCTGTGCGCCGCGGTTGTTCCGGCAGCGCCGTCGAGCTCGAGTTCTGCTCCGGGTCGGTGGCCGTTGAGCACCGCAGCGCCGTGGTTGGGGTCGTGCCCCGGGCCGGAAGGCCCGGCAGGCCGAACCCGGTTCGCGGTCCCGCCGGTGCAGAGGCACGGCAATGTGCCCTCCGGCGGACAAACCAGCTACCGACAACCGAAAGGCACCACATGCGCAACCTGGAACCCAGGCGGCTGATGCTCGCCGTCCTGCTCGCCTTCTCGCTCGTCGTCGCGGCATGCGGCGACGATGACGCCGGGGCCACCGGCGGCCAGATCGCCGAGGAGATCGACCTCGACGGCGTCGCCATCACCGTGGGCTCCAAAGACTTCACCGAGCAGCTCGTCCTCGGCGAGCTCATGGTTCAGTCCTTTGAGGCGGCCCGCGCCGACGTCACCAACAAGGTGGACCTCGGCGGGACGGTCGTGAATCGTGAGGCGCTCCTCAGCGGCGAGATCGACGTGTACATGGAGTACAACGGGACCGCCTGGACCGTGCACCTCGGCCAGGAGGACCCGAGCTTCGACCCGCTGCAGCTCACCGAAGACGTGCGGGCGCTCGACCTCGCCGAGAACGACATCCACTGGGTCGGCAAGTCGCCCTTCAACGACACGTACGGCTTCGCCACCGGCCCCGAGCTGACCGAGGAGAACGGCGGACCGTTCACGATGCAGTCGATGGCCGACTACCTCGCCGCCAACCCGGACGCCACACTGTGCATGGAGTCCGAGTTCCCGAGCCGTCCCGACGGCCTGATCCTCTTCGAGGAGTACACCGGATACGAGGTGCCCGACTCGCAGGTGGAGATCCTCGACACGAACATCATCTACAACGAGACCGCCAACGGGAACTGCGACTTCGGTGAGATCTTCACCACCGACGGGCGCATCCCGGCGCTCGAGATGACGATCGTCGAGGACCCCGGCGTCATGATCGTCTACAACGTCTCGATGAACGTCCGCGACGACCTCTACCAGCAGGCCCCCGAGGCCTTCGAGGCACTCGCCGACCTGCTGTTCGACGGCCTCGACGACGAGACCATGGCCGAGCTCAACCGGCGCGTGTCGGTGGAAGGCGAGGACGCCGCCGACGTGGCGCGCGACTACCTCGTCTCCAAGGGGCTCATCTCAGGCTGACCGCGCGGCACCGGGCCGGGGGCCGAACGGCCCCCGGCCCCTGCCACCGGAGACGGAGGAGAACGTGGAATCCCTCTCGAGTTGGTTCGAGTTCATGGGCGACCGAGCCGACGACATCGTCAGCCTGACCCTGCAGCACGCCCGGTACGTGGCCTTGGTCGCCCTGGCGGCGATCATCACCGCCGTCGGCGTCGGGATCCTGGTGCGCCATAGGCCCGTCGGGCGTGAGATCGCCCTCGGCGTGGCCGCCGTGTTCCTCACGATCCCGTCGCTGGCGCTGTTCGTGCTGTTCATCCCCATCGTGGGACTGGGGTTCTGGCCGACCTTCATCGCCCTCTACATGTACGCGCTCTTGCCGATCCTGCGCAACACCGTCACCGGCCTCAACGAGGTCAGCCCGGCGGTGCTGGAGTCGGCCAAGGGCATGGGAATGGGGCGCGCCCAGCGATTGTGGCGCGTCGAGCTGCCGTTGGCATGGCCGGTGATCATCGCCGGCATCCGCGTCTCGGTCCTCATGACCACCGGGATCGCCGCCATCGCCACCCTCGTCGCCGGCGGCGGCCTCGGAGACTTCATCAAGAACACCGTCAACCGCTACCCGCTGCCGACCTCCGTGGAATCGGTGTGGACCGGAACCGTCTTCACCGTGCTCCTCGCACTGGCGTTCGACGCGCTGATCGCCCTGGTCCGGCGGGTCACGACACCGGCGGGCATCCGATGAGCACCAAGGAGAACAGCCGCGTGGAAGCACACACCAGCGAAGCCCTCATCCACCTCGATCGGGTCTCGAAGATCTACCCGGGCACCGAGCAGCCGGCCGTCGACGACCTCACTCTCGACGTGCCGGAGGGGGAGATCCTGATCCTGGTCGGCCCGTCCGGCTGCGGAAAGAGCACCACCTTGCGGCTCATCAACCGGCTGATCGAACCCACCTCCGGTCGGATCATCTTCGAGGGCGAAGACGTCACCGACGTGAACCCCGACCATCTGCGCCGCCGGATCGGCTACGTCATCCAGCAGATCGGCCTGTTCCCCCA
>CAYXHU010000253.1:0-3891 GCA_964464675.1 uncultured Acidimicrobiia bacterium | reverse complement strand
GTAGGAGATCCCGAACAGATCCCACTCGGAGACCTCCAGGGCGACTCGGAGAGCGGCGACGTCTGCGGCGCTCTCCGCGGTGGTGTAGGCGTCGATGTCGATGCCCTCGGCGGTGAGCCGCTCGAAGCAGGCACGTTCCGCCTCGCCGGGAGGTGCATCGTCGGTGATCTCCGGGCAATCGAGCGTCGGCTGCGAGTACCCGGTGCCCCGCTGGTCGAGCAGCACGAGCTCACGGCCCTCGAGGAACGGGTACTCCCAACTCTGCGGATCGGCATCGAAGTCGTCGAGGCCGCTCCCGCCGGGCCCGCCGCTCAGATACACCACCGGCGGCCCGGTGAGCGGGCCGTCCGGGGACACGATCGCCACCGCCAGGGCGATCCACGGGCTGTCGGCGATGCTGCGGTTCTCCGGCACATACAGGGTGCCGCAGATGACATCCACTCCACCCGGGGCCGCGAAGGGACACTCCGTCACCTCGAAGTCCCCCGAATCCTCGCCGGTCCCTGCGGGCTCCGTGCTCTCCGTCACGGCCGACGTGCTCGGCGCCTCGGTCGTCGCCACCGCAGACGTCGTCGTGGCGGCCGCCGTGGTCCCGGGGGCATCGGTCGGCTCCGGGCCGGCGCCGTCGTCGGAGCCGCTGCAGGATGCGACCAGGAGCCAGACCAAGCAGCCGACCGCGGCGGTCCGAGTCTTCGATGCCATTGCGAGGATCCTTGCCTGAGGAGGGGGGCACCCTAGCCGGAAGCCCATGTCGAATGCGACCGTGCTCACCCCGGCACCGAACCGGACATCGCTCCGGATTCGGCGAGAAACCATTCAGGAGCCGACGAAGTCAAAGGTGAGGAAGGGAGAACGCGGGAAAGGGGAGTCCTGTATGGATGGTTGGCAGAAGTACGCGGCTGAGATGTTCGGCACGTTCGTCGTGTTCGGCATCGGTGTCGGCGCGGCGATGAGCGGCTACGAGGCGGGGTGGGTAGCGCTTGCCTTCGGGTTGGCGTGGATCACCGCCCTGTACACGGTGGGTCGTGTCTCCGGAGGGCATTTCAATCCGGCGCTCAGCCTGGCGGCGTTCCTGGACCGGGCGATCTCGGCGACCGACCTGGTGTACTACTGGGTGGCCCAGTTCGCCGGAGCTCTGATCGCCGGTGGCATCTTCGCGTGGCTGTTCAGCTCGGATGCCGTGGGCGGTGGAGCGACGACCTTCCCGGAGCAAGGCTTCGGGGGCTTCAAGGCGTTCTCGGTGGAGGCGATCCTCACCTTGATCCTGACGGCTGCGTTCCTGACGCTGCTGCGCAGCCAGGCCCACACGAAGTACCTGGGCATGGGCTTCGCCCTGTTCGCGGTCACCGTGTTCGGGTACGGCGTCACCGGCGCCGCCGTGAACCCGGCCCGCTGGTTCGCCCCGGCGCTGTACGGCGGCATCTGGGACGGAGCCTGGGTCTACATCGTCGGTCCGCTGGTCGGCGCACTCGCCGGCTGGGTGATCTACCGGGTCGTCGTGAGAGGCGACACGGACTTCACCGACGACCTCGGAGAGATCAAAGACTCCATCAGCTGAAACCAGAAGGGGATCCCGTTCGGCGCTGGTGCGCCTGCGACGGGATCCCCTTCTCGCGTCGGCAACCCCGCGATCGTCGACCTCATCGGGAGTCATGTGCCGATGTGGCAGTCGGACGGCCGTGCCCCGGGCCGGTGGACGCGCTCCGCACCCGTTTGCTACGTTTCGTAGTGGACTGAGTGGTCATCATCGGGAGGTCTTTCTGCTCGTGGCGTCGCCGTGCGGCGCGGTGGCCTTCCGATCCTGACCTCGGAAGAGCGTGTGCATCTGCACGCGTGTCCGGGCGGGGATTCGATACCCGACCGGGGAAGGGAGCACCATGAAGCGTCGCCTCATCCTGCTGCTGGTCCTGGCGGTGCTTGCCGTCCTGGTGGCGGCCCTGGGCACCGGCGTGGCCCAAGGGAAGCCGGCGAAGGCGGAGAAATGCACCACGATCCAGGACGGCACACTCCTGCGCAGTGACGGAGTCCCCATCACCACGGGCTTCGACGAATGGGGCTACAACTACCAGGCGCACCTGTTCAACGGCGGATACTGCGACGCCTACCGGGACGCCGCCTGGTGTCAGCCGTACAAGGACGACGACCTGCTCATGAAGTGGAACGACGCCTGGCTGTCCAACAAGGACTGTGACGGCGACGGCCTGCTCGACCGTCACTACGGCTTCGACAGCTACATCGGCTCCGGAGCTTGGGAGACCAACCACCAATCTGGTGAGTACGAGCTCGACGGCAACACCTGCAAGTGGACCTACTTCGTCAAGATCGTCGCCGCTCCGGCGGATGCCACCCTGAGCGACGGGCTCTGGTACGCCGCGGATGGCACCGAGATCGGGCCTGTGATCTGGGGTGAGTTCGCCATCATCCAGGAAGTGTGGAACGATCCCTGCGCCGGGATCCACGGAGCCCAGTACGTGTCCCCGAACGGCGCGGGATTCGGCAAGTACGGACCGCAGCAGTAGGACACAAGACTCGTATCACGACTGGTTTGGGCACCCGCCGAGGGTGCCCAAACCATTTCCCGGCACAGGAGCGGTCTCCGAATCACCCGGCCGGCATGTTGGTTTCGTCGGGGATCCCGCCCCGATCCGGGACGTAGGCGCTGGGGTCGGCATCACCGAAGCCGCTGTGCCTGTCAGAGCGGAGCACCTGCTGCCTTGTCGGCGTCCCACCACCGGAAAACGAACGTCTCGGGGACCCGATCCCAGGAGATGTCCTCCGGGTCGAGATTGAACCCGCTCGGCGGGACGTAGGAGAGGTGCAGATGTGGGTGCACGGAGAGCCCGGATGACCCGACGTAGCCGACGACAGGTTATCGATCCCGGGATCCCAGCCCATCCCGGGATCGAACATGTGCATGCACTTGGTCCAGTATCCGTCCGCGTGGGCAAGTTCGACGACGACTCCGCCCATGCCGGCTTCGAATCAGCCAAGTCGAGCAGAAGAGTCACAGGCCCGAGAGTACCGATGTCCGCCGGCGTCCGGCCGAACACAAACGGTACGCTGATCGGGTGGACATGTTCGAGCGAGAGCTCGAATTCGATCTGTTGCATCGGGCTCTGAAGGATGCAGGGCGGGGCCGGGGACGCGTCGCGTTGATCACCGGCGAGGCAGGGATCGGGAAGACCCGGCTGACCAGTGAGTTCCTCGCGTCGGCGGCGAAGAGTGCTCGGACGGTGTGGGGCGCATGTGACGATCTGGACACACCGCGCGTTTTGGGCCCCATCCGCGACATCGCCCGGCAAATCGGAGGAGACCTCGAGACGCTACTCAGGACGACCAGCCGGAAGGCCGAGATCTTCGGGGCCGCCGCGCAGGCTCTCGATGTACAGGCTTCTCCAACCGTTGCCGTCATCGAAGATGCCCACTGGGCCGACGCCGCTACGGTCGACGTCCTCAAGTACCTGGGCCGCCGAATCCGGCAGCTTCGGCTCGTCCTGGTCGTCACCTACCGCGACGAGGAACTCGGCATCGGACACCCCCTGCGGGCCGCCCTCGGAGACCTGCCGCCCGACGGAGTGCTCAGGCTGCCGTTGAGCCCGTTGTCGAAAGCGGCCGTCGATGCGATGGCCGAAGCCACGAATCGCTCCGGCGCAGAGGTGTTCGCGGTCACCAACGGCAACCCGTTCCTGACCACGGAGCTACTGGTCAGTCCGGGCAACGCGATCCCCGGCAATGTGTTCGACGCGCTCGCCTCGCGAGTCGCTCGCCTCGAGCCTGCTGCGCGAGAGGTCGTCGAGCTGGCAGCCGTGGTCCCCGGCCGGTGCGAGCGACGGCTCCTCAAGGCCGTCGCCGGGGATCTCGACACGGCTCTCGAGTCCGGGCGGGCGGCGA
>CAYXHU010000252.1:0-3896 GCA_964464675.1 uncultured Acidimicrobiia bacterium | reverse complement strand
CGAGGTGGACCACGCCTACTTCCAGGTACCCGAGCTGCGCGGCTTCGAGCAGTTCGCGGTGGGCCGCCCGGTCGAGGACATGCCCCAGATCACCGCGCGTATCTGCGGCGTGTGCCCCACCGCCCACCACACCGCGGCCACCAAGGCGCTCGACGACCTGTACGGGGTCGAGCCGCCGCCTGCGGCCCGCGCCATCAGGGAGCTCGTCTACTCGGCGTTCATGGCAGAGGACCACGCCCTCCACTTCTACTTCCTCGGCGGACCCGACTTCGTCGTCGGGCCCGATGCGCCGAAGGCGGAGCGCAACGTGCTCGGGGTCATCGCCAAGGTCGGCGAGGAGGTGGGCCTGCGCGTGATCGGGGCCCGGCGCAAGCTGCGGGAGATCATCACGCTGGCAGGCGGCAAGGTGATCCACCCCGTGTTCGGCCTCCCCGGAGGTGTCTCCCGGCGGATCAAGCCCGAGGAGGCGGAGCGGTTCCGGGAGATCGCCGGCGAGGCGGTGGACTTCGCCGCGTTCACGCTGCAGGTGTTCCGCGACGTCGTGCTGGCCAACCCGGAGTACGTCGAGATGATCACTTCGGAGGCGTATACGCACCGGACCCACTCGATGGGGCTCTTGGACGGCGACGGGAAGGTCAACTTCTACGACGGCACGGTGGTCGTCGTCGGCCCCGACGGTTCCGAGACCGTCCGGTTCACGGCGCGCCAGTACGCCGAGTACGTCGCCGAGCACGTGGAGCCGTGGACGTACGTGAAGTTCCCGTACCTGCGCTCCTACGGCTGGAAGGGGTTCGTGGACGGTGCCGACAGCGGCATCTTCTCGGTGGCGCCGCTGGCCCGGTTGAACGCGGCCTCCGGCATGGCGACCCCGCTCGCCCAGGAGGCCTACGAGGAGATGTTCGACACCCTCGGCGGGAGCCCGGTGCACCACACCCTGGCCAACCACTGGGCCCGGCTCGTGGAACTCATGTACGCCACGGAGCGGCTGCGTGAGATCGCCTCCGACCCGGTGCTGGTCGATCCCGAGATCAGGGTGCTGCCCACCGAGGTCCCGACCGAGGGGATGGGCGTGGTCGAGGCGCCGCGGGGGACGCTGTTCCACCACTACGAGACCGACGAGCGCGGCATCGTGCGCAAGGCGAACCTCATCGTGGCGACGCAGAACAATGCGGCCAGGATCGCGATGAGCGTGGACAAGGCGGCCAAGGGCCTCATCCACGGTGGGGAGGTGTCCGACGGGATCCTCAACAAGGTGGAGATGGCGTTTCGCGCCTACGACCCGTGCCACGCCTGCGCCACGCACTCGCTGCCCGGCAGCACCCCGCTGCTGGTGACGGTTCGGGACCCCTCCGGGGAGCCGGTGGCCACGATCCGTCGCGACGCCGACGGCACCACGGTGCGTGACTGAGGGCGCTCTGGTCGTCTGCCTCGGCAACGACCTGATCGCCGACGACGCCCTCGGCCCGGAGGTGGCGGCCCGCCTCCGGGCGCGGGAGGTGGAGGTGCTCGAGTCGTGGGAGGGCGGGCTCGGGTTGCTCGACGAGGTCGTGGGCTACGAACGGCTCATCGTCGTGGACACCATCCTCACCGGTTCGGCGCCTCCCGGCACGGTGCACGTCATCGCCGAGTCGGAGCTTCCCGCAGTGCCCGGAGCGGCTCCCCACGCCGTCGGGCTGTTCGACGCGCTCCGCCTGGGGAGGTCGCTCGGTCTCGACGTGCCCGGCCGGGTGACGGTGGTCGCCGTCGAGGCCGGCGACCTGACCGGGATCGGGAGCCCGATGACCGCTGCGGTGCGGGAGGCGCTCGATCCCGTCGTCCGGCTCGTGACCGAGTTGTTGTCCACCGGCTGATAGCCGGGCGGGTGCCGAGGCCGGGTCGTCATCGGCGCGGGGACGGGTGGTTCCCGCCCGGCAAGAGCGCCCGGGATGGCCCGACCGTGACTTCGATCGCAATCGACGGCGACGGCCAGCGCCCGGCAGATGTCCCGCATGCGGCCGTCGCCGAGACGGCCGACCCTCTCGGTCAGCGTCCCGAGGAGGTCTCACCACCAGATCTCACCGCGGGCAGGCAAGCCCGTCACGAGCGCCCTGCGGCCTCACGGAAGGAACCAAGGTCCCCCCAAGCGTCCGGGGCGTTCAGCGGGTGCTCGTCGTATGCCCGGTAGGCGCGGTCGATCTCTGCGGCGCGGTGACGGCGGACCATAGCCTCGAGAGCCTGGGTCCAAGCTCATGTGCCGATGGCGACTGTCGGGCGGTCTCGCCACCGGCTCTCCTCGGTGCGGAGGTGGATGAGGATGACGATGCTGGTGACGGCGGCCCAGGCGCACCACAGCGAGATGACGCCGGTTGCCATGAGCCAGGCGAGCACGGCCACCGCCGCCAGGTTGAGGATCCCGAACACGACGAGGCGGGTGCTGGTCGATGCCAGCAGCGGACCGCAGGTGGCGATCACATACAACGCCGTGATCTGCCCGCCGTAGTCGAGGCTGACGTCGTAGGCGACGTAGAGCCCGTCGATCTCGGCGGTGACCGGCCCAGAGAACAACTCCAGCAGCAGGATCACGCTGACGGCGGCCCCCAGGGCGGCCAACGGCACCACCACGCGGCGCCGCCGCGAATCAGACTCGATCAGGACGATGGCCACCGGGACCAGCAGGGGCAGCAAGAAGGCGATCACCAGATAGGCCCAGGTTGCTGCTCGGCCGACCGAACCAGGGATTCGGGCATCGAGACCCCACCACGTCAGCGCCTCGATGAGTTGATGAACACCGAACACCAACGGGAGCGCGGCCACTGCCCACTCCCGTGGGTGGCGAACATGCCGCAGTCGAAGTGGGCGGGAGCGTGCAGTTCGTGTCCACGGAGGCGCCTCTGGAGCGGTGGCCGTGACGGCCATCGCCCTGTCGGGTCACGATGCCTCTGGACCCGATGAGGGAAGCGACACTCCCTCCCGTTTCACCCTGGCCGATGACGGCATGGCGGTGACGCTGGATGAGGGAGGAACACTGATCCTCGACCTCGAAGCGAATCCGACCACCGGGTACAGCTGGGAGATCGACGCCATCGACGAGACCGTGCTCCGTCCCGACGGCGAACCCGTCTTCCTCAACGACTCCGACCTCCTGGGGTCGCCAGGGACGATGACGTTCACCTTCGAGGCCGCCGGAGAAGGCGAGACCGTCCTTCGACTCATCTACCACCGGCCGTGGGAGGACACCGCTCCTCTGCAGACGGTCACCCTCTCGATCGCAGTCGGCTGAGAGGCCGTAGCTTCACCTGCACCCCCGGGTGCAGTGCCACCCTGGGGTGGCGACTTCTAGGCACACACCCCTCTATCCCGCCCCTATCGCAGGCATTCGGGGAGGTTCGGAGGCCAGGCCATGCCGCGCTCCAAGAGGTCGTAGCAAGCTCCCGACAGAGTGAACGTCACTCCGACGAGTGACCTGCCGGTGTCCGTGATTCCAAGGCTCCCTACGTCGCCGGCGACGTCAACCTCGCTGGCACACTCCGGATGCGAGGTTGGCCAAGGGTCGCCAGGGGTGAGAAGAGTGGAACACCCCGGACCGGTGAGGAACTCCACCTCGATCGTGTGGGTGGGGTCGACAATCTGCATGCCGAAGAGCGCCAGCCCTCCGGGGGCACGAAGGGTGGCAATCACCGCCGTCCCGTCCGGGGGTGGTTCCACCGGAGGTGAGTCGTCGACAGTGACCTCTGTGGTACCGGGTTGCAGCGCGAGAACCACAGCGCCAACGATGAGCAGCGCGAGCACCGCGATGCCCCCGGTATGCATCGCCTTCCTGGTCATCGCGGGAATGGTATCGGGGGCTGGGTTGGCGCAGTGGTCGGGGCTCTTCCAGGGGCAACGCAGGCTGGCACACATCCACCGCACCTACCACT
>CAYXHU010000251.1:0-3931 GCA_964464675.1 uncultured Acidimicrobiia bacterium | reverse complement strand
GGCTCGTGGTCGGAGGGCACCCCCAGCACCTCTTGCACCTCGGCGTCGCGGAATGCTCCCACCGGCACGGCTCCCAACTCCAGAGCGACCGCCTGGAGCAGGAGGTTCTGGGCGGCGTGCCCTGCCTCGAGGTGCACGTAGCGCGCTGCCCGGTCTCCGTAGCGCGCCTCGGTACGGGCGAACACGGCGGTGATCACGACGACGACGGCGGCGTCGGCGATCCATTCCTGGTCGAGCGCGGCCGCAGCCAGCCGGGCTCTGACGTCCTGCCCCGGCGCTACGACCTCGAGGATGTGGCCGTTCGGAACGTAGCGGTAGACGCCGTCGGGGGTGGCTGCGAACACCTCGAGCGGGTACGTTCCGCCGGCGGACGGCGCAGTCCGGCCGGCGCCGCCCTGTTCGGTGACACCCTGGGTCGCCCACAGCAACTGGGAGACCTCGTCGAAGGAGAGGGTCTCCTGGGTGAAGGACCGGATCGACCGCCTGGCTGCGAGTGCCTCTTCCACGCTCGTGTCTCCGTCGTCGAGTGGCGGCGGCATGACCACCGTCGTGCCGGGGACGGGTGTCCCCACGGCCGGCGCGGCATCGTCGCTGCAGGCCCCGGCCGCGAGGCTGAGGGCCAGGTACGCGACCAACCACCGACTGCGGGTCATGCGGCCACCGCCTTGCCGGCAGCGTCGCAGCCGAGGCGGCCTCGCGCCAGGGCACATGGGCTCTTCACGGGAGCGCCACCCAGGCGCCGATCTCGGCCTGGTGCTCGAACGGGACGGTCGCTCCGACGGGTGTGCCCGTGGGTCCGACCGTGTAGGTGAAGGAACCGGTCCAGCTCTGCAGCGATCGGAACCCGGTCGGGATGCCCCCGTCGCGGCGGACTCGCACCGTGCCCTCCGCGGTGCCCGCCGCATCGAGGAGCGCCGCCGTGTCGGGGAACGGTTCGACGGGCTCGCCCGTGATCTCGGTCGAGGAGTCCAGCGAGATCAGCACCTCGTCGAGGCCGATCTCCGCGACGGTGCACCGATAGGTGTGTCGGACGGGGAGGCTGGGCACGGCCAGTTCCCACCGCCACGAGTCGCCCAGGTTCACCGGAGTCTCCGGGAGCGGGGGGAAGGCTCGCTGCAGGTCTCCGATCACGTCGTGCGGCGACACCGACGACTCGATGACCTCGCGTGCCTCGGCCCGTTCGGTTGCGGTCATGGTCCGGGTCAGCCGTTCGAGGGAGTCGAGCACGCCGTCCACGAATCCGGGCCATCCGGACATCCAGCCGACCGCGCCGTCGGAGGTCACCGAGAAGCCGAAGCCGTTCCCGAGCAGGGCGGCGGCCATCACCCACTCGGGATCGACGTCTCCGGGGGACGGCAGGCCGGGGCCCTGCCACCACCACGAGGTCTCGGTCCCGTCCGGGCCGACTTCCCAGACGGACAGCGACGTCCAGGTCAGCAGCATCTCCGCCGCTCCGTCGGAGGTCACGGATCGGACTTCGAGTTGGGCTCCGAGGGTGATGCTGTGCTGCACGGCGAGGTCGGCAGGCCCGCCGGCCTCGCGATGGTCCTCCTGCATGGAGAGGTGGTCGGTCACCTCGAACTCGAGGGTGGAGCCCGCCTCGAAGCGGTACGCCAGCAGGACGGGCTCTGCCCACGAGGACACCTCGATCCACCGGTAGGCAGCGTCCACCGTGAGCAGCGTGCCGGGCCCGAACGCCGCTCCGTCGAGTGCCTCCGGTCCCGGGTCCTCGCGGACCTCCACCCTGGTCCCGAAGCACTTGTACGGGTGCTCGGGCGTCCCGGGCGGCCGGCTCGCCTCGGGCCGCTCGGCCGGAGAGGCGATCTCGAAGGAGTCCCGGAAGAGGCGGGCATCGACGGAGCACCGCTCTACCTCAGCCGGGTAGGCGGCCAAGACCTCGCCGTAGCTGGGCACCCGGTCGCCCCACGGCAGGGCAGCCGTCGCCGGTGCTGGCGGGGTCGTGCCCGGCGATTCGATGGTCGTGGTGGGTGCGGTGCCCGTCGAGACGGTGACGGCGCCCGTGGTGCTCGGGGCTCCCGGGCCGCCGCCGCACGCCCCTGCGACGAGGCACACCCCGATCGCGAGCAGCAACGTCCTCCGGGTCACGAAGCCTCTCCCTGAGGAGTACCTCCACTGAACACCCTTGCGGCCGAGTTGGCAAGGGCCGGTGCCCCGAGATCCCTGCCCGGCCGCGGAGGTGAGCCGTATGCTTCGGAGAGCGCCTGAAGACCCGACTCCTGGAGGGCCGTCGTGGCGAGGATCGTCGTCTGCGTGCTGTTCGCATCAGCCGTCGCATCGGCCTGCTCCTCTGCGCCGGCAGGCTCGACGACCACCGGCTCGCTCGAACCGACGACGACCACGGCGCCTATCACCACCTCCACGGTCGTGGACTCCACGACGACCAGCAGTCCGAATCCGGTGGCGTGCTGCGAGCACTTCGGCGATCCCGCCACGGGGATCTCCTCTGTCGTGCCGGAAGGATGGGAGGCCCTCGCCCCGACCGTGTTCGCCGGCGACGGAGCAGGTCTCGGGTTCTGGTCCTATCCCGGACTGGGCCAGGACCTCGCCGTGGCGGCCTGGGGCCACCGCCTTGCCGGGTCTCCGGCCGTGCTCGACCCGTACCGGACCGAGCAGTACACCTGGCTCGTCCACTCCGGGACCACCCCCGACGGGGAGGAGCAGTGGTTCGCCGTGTCCGGGTACGAGGGCGGGCTGCACGCGGTGGCCATGTGGAGTGCGGCAGACGATCCCGGCCTCTTCGAGGAGGTGCTGCAGCCGGCACTCGACATGTACGCGTTCGAAGAGCCGGAGCGCTCCGGGGAGTCGATGCAGTTGGCCGCCGCAGGTCGGCATCTCTTCGATTACGACGCCGGGGAGCCTCTCGGCCTCGAGGTCGTCGATCGGTCGCCGGTCGAGGGTGTGACTCTCGAGGAGATCCGGTACACGTCGCCCGCCGGCGGCGAGGTTCCGGCCGACGTCTGGATTCCTGCCGGGGAGGGGCCCTTTCCCGCGTTGATCATGATGCACGGTCTCCCGGGTGACCGCACTCAGCTGGGCGCTGAGGCACGGCCATATGCCGCGGCCGGGGTGCTCGTGATGGCGATCGACGCTCCCTTTGCCCGCCCCGAGCATCGGGACCGCCCCGAAGGCGCGATCACCGGAACCGAGCAGGATCGTGTCGAACAGATCCAGCTCATCCGGGACCTGCGCCGGGCGGTGGACGTGCTCGCAGGCCGGCCGGACGTCGACCCGCAGCGGATCGGCTACCTCGGCGTGTCGTACGGGGGAGCGATGGGAGGCCTGCTGGCCGGTGTGGAGCCGAGGCTCTCTGCCTGTGTCCTCGTGGTGGGCGACGGCGGGCTTGTGAGCCACCTCACCGGGATCGACGACCCACCCCCAGAGGATTCGGCGGAGCACACCGCCTGGGTCGCCGCCATGTGGCCCATCGAGCCGATCCACTACGTCGCCGACGCCGCGATGCCTCTCCTATTTCAGTCGGCGCTGCGAGACGACGCCGTGCCGTTCGACGATGCCATCCGCTATCAGCGGGCGGCCGGCGGGGATGCGGACGTCGTCTGGTACGACAGCGGCCACGGCCTTCCCGACGAGGCCGCCCGGGACAGGGCGCGCTGGCTCGCCGAGCACCTGGGATTCGACGCGGCGGGGTTCTAGCCGCTCGGGCGGCGTCGCCTCTGGACCAGCCTTCGTCGCAGGGCGACGATGCGCGGGGCCCGGGCGGCGATCATCGGCTTGACGCGCTGGCCCACCGACGCATCGAGGCGGCATTTCCACGCGTCGTCGGCGAAGGCGCACGCATCGACGTGACGGCGGACGTCGTTGGACAGTTCGTCCTTCCACCGCGAACCGGTCCCGAGGAAGTCGAACGTCTCGAGTCGGGCGGCGAAGGCGTGCTCGATCACGTACTGGAAGA
>CAYXHU010000250.1:0-3937 GCA_964464675.1 uncultured Acidimicrobiia bacterium | reverse complement strand
CCTCGATGCCTTCGAGATGCCAGTCGATCCAACCGGACGAGGGACTCACCTGGAGGCCGTCAACGACGAGTCGGCTCTCGCCGCTGCGAGTCCCGGAGTCGCTCTCGATGAGCTCGGTGGCTTCGACCTCGAGGTCACCGATGTCGACGGGGAGCCCGTCCACGGGCAGGCGCGTCTCCTCGACGCGCATGCCGGCACCCGCCGCCGGGGCGATCTCCAGCGCCGCGACGTCGCCGGCGGCGAGACCCGTGACCGGGAAGGACACCGTGAGCATCCCGACCGCGGCGTGGTCGAGGCTCTCGGTCTGGTGTGCGACGGCTCGACCGTCGCCCAGCCGAAGCGTCCAGGCTCCGACCGCCCTGCGGGTGGGCCCGAGGATCGTCGTCCCGATCGGCCGGACCTCACCCGGGTCGATCTCGTCGGCGAGCGCCGAGGAGATCCCCACCAACAGCCGGTCGGAGAGCTGCATCATCCACTCGACCCGGATCCCGTACCCGGTGCCGATGTCGATGTACCCGGGCGGCAACCCGTGCGGCGGGGGAGGCGGGGGAGCCGGGATCGTCGCGATGGTCGCAGCATCGGAGGCGTCGTCTTCGGGCATCGCCCGGGCGATGCCCAGGGTGACCACGGCGGCGAGCAGCGCAGCCGCTCCCGCGGCCAGGGCGAGCCGGGTCCGGGGCCGAGGCCCTCCGGGCAGTTCGTCGAGCGGCGAGCGCATCAACTCGCCGAGGGCATCAGCCACGGGGAACCTCGTCGATGTCGATGGACGCGGACGTGTCGATTGGCACCCACACCACCCCGCGCACCACGAGCCTGAGCGGGTCGGGAGCCTCCGAGGTCGAGAAGCTGACCGTCCAGCGGCCCGTTCCGGTCTGATCGACCGAGGACGTGAGCCCGTCGCCTCCCACTCCTTCGACGGCGAGGTCGGAAACGGTGAACGAGTGTTCCGCGAGCAGACCCGCCACGACCTGGGTCCCCGCGCTGCTCGACATGATCCGCACGATCTCGATCGACACACCCGGAGCCACTTCTGCGACCGGGGTGCTCTCGAGGTCGAGCGTCACGGGCACACGGACGGGGGACCGGATCCAGTAGCGGTCGAGGCGCATGCCCTCGACGCCGACCTGCTGGGCGTCGGCCGGGAGCGTGAACACGACCTGCCTCGTCCACGGTTCGGTGGACGCGGCTACCTCGCCGGACGACGTGACCAGGGTCCACCGGTCGGGGAGCACTGCAGTGTCCACGTCCTCGTCGGAGGGCGCGGCCGACGGTGTGATCGGCTCGAGGCGGTATCTCATGGCGACCTCGGAGCTCCCGATGGTCAGCGACTCGGGCACCAGCACCGCGGGGCCGAGCACCACCTCGCCGGGGTGGAACCACTCCGGGACGGGAGCAGTCGTGGTCGTGGCCTCAGTCGCGGCGGCGGCCGGAGCTTCGGTGGGCGGGATCGCCCAGAACGCGGACAGTCCCGCGGCGATGCCGACGAGCGTGCCGATCGCCACCGCTGCCGCAGACGACCATCGGATACGCGACTCCATCACCCCTCGAGGAGTGGCCGGACTCAGCGTAGGCGCCGGGCGGCTCAGTGACGGGCTGCCAGCTTGCGTGCCAGTTGCAGCAGCAGCTCGAGATCGTCCCCGTCCAGCGACGGGATCAGCGCGTCGAGTTCGGCTTGTGCCCGGTCCGTGTCGCGACGCCGCGGCGGTTCTTGGGCGATGGCGGCCGCGGCCGCCCCGACCCCGAGCCACAACGCCCGCCGCGACCCGTCGGGCTCGTCGAGCCGAGCCTCGGCTGCGCCCATGAGCTCATGTCCGCGCACCCCGAGTGCTGCAGCGATGCGCCGCAGCACCGGCGCCGAAGGGTGCCTCTTCCCCGACTCGATGGCCGCCAAATACGAGTACGAGATGCCTGCCCTGTCGGCGAGCTCGGCGCGTTCCATCGCGGCGTCGGCGCGCAGCACCCGGATGGTGCGGCCGAGCGGCTCTGCCAGGGGATTGCTCATGCGGTCAGGCTACTCTCATCGGCGCTCATGGCTGCTCTCTTGTGCCGTGTCTATTCCATCAGTAGAGTTGCTCTGCTGAAAGAGGAGCGGAGGCATGTCCGGCCCCGATGAACCCCTCGAGCCCGGAGAGCGGCCCGGGGAGCGCGTCCGCCGCCGCCAGGCGATCTCGGTGCTGCGAGCTCGGCTCCGGGCCGTCGAAGCGACCTGGCAGCAGGAGTCGGGGGTCGATCGCGAGCGAGTGGCTCGGCTGGAGGCGCGGATGGAGGATCGGCGGCGCCGCATCGTCACCCTGCGTTACGAGATCACCGCAGCACGGCGCCGCCTCGAGGCGCTCGAGAGCGACGAGCGTCGTGCCCGCGACGAACTTGCCGGCTTCGAGCGAGGGCTCGAGGCGATGCTGTCCGAAGCGATCGATCGTGTCGAGACTGCCGCCGCCCCGGCGTGGTCTCCCGTGCCGATCGTCGGGTACCGGATGTGGACCATCCGTCACCTGCAGTTGCGCGGAGCCAGGGCGGTCTGGACGTCGCCGGCATACGAGGCGACCTGCACCCCGGTGACCGGCGCGATCGGACGGGTACATGGAGTCCCTCACTCCGACGGGAGGTGCGGGCGTCTCGGATGCGGCGTCTACGCACTCAAGAATGCGGCGATGCTGCTCTCTCCGACGACCCGGGCCTCCCGGCCCGGCACGGTCTTGGGGGCGGTGGCGCTGAGCGGCAAGGTCGTCGAACACGAGCTGGGGTACCGGGCCCAGCGCGCCCGCGTGATCGCCGCCGGCGCGCTCTGGAGAGAGCGGATGGTGGCGTCCGACGATCCCGGCTGGATCGGCCGGCTGTTCTCAGACCCCGTGTCGGCGCTCGAGGAGCCGGAACACGGCTCCTCGAGAGGCATCTCCGGGCGACCTCGTGCGGACGCGCTCCACGAGCTCGTGGGGATGCTCGAGGACGCCGGGCGGAAACTCCAGGAGACGTACACGACCACCGAGGAGCGGTGATGGACATCGGAGAGCCGAAGCGGATCATCCAGGTCGAGCCGGAGCCCCTGCACCGGCCCGCCGAGGAGCCGGCGGAGCAGCCGGCCGAGCGACCGGTCGAGCGCCCCGTCGAGGCCCCCGAGCCGGTCCCGGCTTGATCACTTGAAGCGCCATCCGCCCAGTTCGTGACGGAGCACCCAGGCCGCCGTCGCCCCGGTCTCGATCTCGTCGCCCAGCGTGGTCTCGGGAGTCACGCCGGCCGATCCGGGCTGGGCGGCCTCGTGCCGGGCGGACCGCATGGCGGCGAAACGTTCCTGCCACCGGGCGAAGTTGGCGGGCCGCAGATCCACCCAGCCCTTGGCCGCCCACCGATCGCGTGCGTCGGGTGAAACCTCGGCATCGGACCCGCCGGGCACCTCCGGGATCCTGATGAACGGCCCGCGCTCCAGCGTCTCACCGTCGCACGAGAGGATCGGCAGGCCGAGCGACGTGATCGTGTTGCGCAGCGTGGGCCGCGCCTCCAGCAGGTCGCAGGCTGCCGCCGCGATCGCCTCGGGCGTGTGGTCGAGCACGGCGGCTTGGCGCCCGTACAGCAGGGCGAGCAACTCCGCCTCCCAGAGCAGCTTCGACAGCTCGGGAGGCCCCAACTGGCCGAGGGCCACGCTGTGCGTTCCCGTCTCTACCTCCAGCCCGGACAGGGAGGCGAGCACCCTGGAGCGGAGGACCCCGCCCCGGTAGGAGGGGCCGAGCACGCCGGCGTCGAGCGCGGCGAGCACATCGCGGCCGGTCTGGGCGCCCCGGATCTCCTGGATGCACAGCGCGGCGATCTCCTCGGGGGTGACGAACTCCATCTGGTCGAGTGCGGTGATGGCCTCGAACTCGCCCTTCGTGAACACGCCGTTCTCGCCGGTGTCCACCACGGGGAGGCGCAAGTCGTCGACCCGGGAGAACTCCGGCGTGGG
>CAYXHU010000249.1:0-3944 GCA_964464675.1 uncultured Acidimicrobiia bacterium | reverse complement strand
GAGGAGATCCCGGCCGAGGTGCTCGCCGCCGGGGAGACGTTCGACTACGGCACGCCGGCCCCCACCAGCGGCCCCTACTCGGCCGAGGCGCCGACCTGCGGCGTGTTCACCGAGCAGGTGGCACCCGAGGATGCGGTCGCCGCGCTGCACGCAGGTTCGGTGGTGCTCTGGCACCAGCCCGGGGAGACGCAGGCGGCGGCCGATCTCGAAGCGATCGCCGCGCTGTTCGAATCCCACGTCCTGGTGAGCCCCAACGACGGGATCGAGTCCCCCGTGGTGGCCACGGCGTGGAACCGGCGCATGGCCTACGACGAGGGTGCTCCGGCGACCGAGTTCGTGGAGACGTATCGAAGCCCCGACGACGGCGACTGCCCGATCCCGGCCGGGTAGCCGCCACGAGGCCGCGTGGGCTGGGCGGGCGCAGCGAGGCCGATCGGCCGGACTCCCGGCGACGGCGCAGCTCGGGAACAGGCGAAGAACGCGGGCGAATCCCGCTCCCTATCCGTTGGGCCCCTAATCCGAGTAGCCGCCCCAGCCTCCCCGGGAGGCGCGTTTCCCCCTGGTTCGAGTCTTCCCGCGGCGGTTGCGGCGCTCCAGGAACCGGTCGTCGTCGTCGGTCCCTTCGAGGTCCCGCAACGGGTCGCGCAGATCGCTCCACTCGTCGAACTCGTCGAACACCCCGAAGTCCTCCGAGCCCTCGAAGTCGTCGTGGTCGCCCGATGTGCGTCGGGTGTTCACGATGCCCTCCACTGCACTGTGTGTCCCCAATGTTCCGACATCGGAGCGGTTTCGTCCAACCGCTAGATCCCTCAAGAGCGCCCGGAGTTCGGCCGATGCATCCGCGTGGAGAATCACATCGATGCAATTCGAGAAACCCGGCCTCCGTCGGTCGTGCACCGCAGCGGTCCACTCGCCGGCGAATACATCGCCTCGCTGGCGTTGGGCCTCGCCGCGGTGCGGCTGGGCGGGATGCTTGGGATGATCGCCGTCCTCGTGGTGGTCACCCGCCTCTACAGATCGGCCGTCGCACAGCGCCGTCTCGCCACCGTCGATGCCGCGACCGGGGCACTGAACCGGCGTGCCTTCGTCGCCGCGGTCGAACGGGAGCGGCACCGGGCGGAACGCTCCGGCGCACCGATCAGTGTGATCTACCTCGACCTCGACGGGCTGAAGCAGGTGAACGACCTCATGGGGCACCGCACCGGAGACCGTGTGCTGCGGATGGCCGCCGCGGCGATCACCGCGTCGCTTCGAGCCGGTGACGTCGTCGGCAGGGTCGGTGGTGACGAGTTCGCCGTCGTCCTCCCAGAGGCCGACGTGCTCGCTGCGGCTCGCGTCTCGGAACGACTGCGGTCCGCGGTCGCCGCGGCGGGCATCGACCGCCGCGCCGCCGTCACCGCTTCGGTGGGTGCGGCGACCTTCCGGTTCCCGCCCGCATCGGCCGACGACATGCTCGCCGCGGCCGACCGCCTGATGTACCGGTCGAAGGCGGCGGGCGGGAACCTGGTGACCGGGGCGGTGATTCCGTTCCACGTGCTCCGGTGGGGACGGCACAGCGTGCACGTGATCCCCGGCGCCGGCCTTCCGGACCAGGTTCTCCTCAAGTAGCCGCCCCCGTGCTCCGACACCAGCACTCGTTTTCGCGACCCGAAGGGGCCTGATGTTCACCGGCTGCGACCCGTTCGCCCAGTCGCAGGGGCTGCGACGCGGCGTGGCCTCGGCCGCGGTCGCGGCATCCCTGCTGGTCGCCGTGATCGACACCCTCATCGCCCACCAGTTGTCGCTGAGCGTCGTCCACATCCTGGCGATCGGTGCCGCGGCCTGGTGCGGCGGGCTGCCGCCGGCCCTGATCATCGCCGCCACCGCCGGCGTGGACGCGCTCGTGCACACCGCGAGGTCCGGCATGCCCGGCACCCTCGGCCTCGTGGTCGCCGGAGGGCTCATCGAGGCAGCCGTCCTGGCGGTGACGGCGCTGGCGGTGCGCCGAGCGCGGCGCCTCGTCGTCGCCCACGCCGCCCGCGCCATGCACGACTCCCTGACCGGTGCGCTCTCCCGGGGCGCCTTCCAGGATCTCGCCGGACGGGAGCTGCGCAGGGTCGCCCGCCACGGCGGGCCGATGAGCGTCGCCTACTTCGACATCGATGATTTCAAGCACGTCAACGACACTCGGGGCCACGCCGAAGGGGATCGCATCCTGCGGCTGGTGGCCGACGCGGTGGTGGCGTCGGTACGGGCCGGCGATGCCTTCGCCCGGGTGGGCGGCGACGAGTTCGTCCTGCTGCTCCCCGATGCCGACGTCGTCGACGCCGCCGGGGTGATACGGCGCATCACCACCGCCGCACGAGCCGTCCAGGCCGTCGGAACCGCAGCGGTCACCCTCTCCATCGGTGTCGCCACGTTCCGCGAGCCTCCCGACGAGGTCCACGAGATGATCACCTACGCCGACGAGCTCATGTACCGGGCCAAGCACGCCGGCGGGGACCGCGTGGTCGGGGCGGTCATCCACCCGGAGTCGATCCCGTGGCCTGTGGACGTGGCCTTGGACGGCGAGCTGCGCCATGAGGTCGCTGCGGCCCTCTGACCGCAGCCGTTCCCCGGTTGCCCAGGCCCTCGACCGTACACTGCAACCATGACCGCTCCGGCACCCGCATCCGCCGCCAGGGCCGTCCGGCACACCACCGGTGCCGCCGTGTGGTGGGCCGCGGTGGGCTACGGGCTGGCCGCCGTGGGCTGGGTCGTCGCCGCGGCCGGCGTGGTCGCAGCAGGCGAGGCCGAGGGCATCGGAGAGACGGTGTCGTGGTTCTTCACCGGCCTCGGTGTCGTCGGCATCGCCGCCGCCGGAGCCGCGGTCGTCTTCGTGCCGGTGCTGGTCGTCGAAACCCTCCTGTGGCGGTTCGTGACGCACCGCGTCCCGCGGCTCGAAGCCGACTACCTGGGAGCCGCGCAGGGGGCCGCCGTCCTGGCGGTGCCGTGGGTGCTCTTCAACCCGCTGGAGACCGGCTGGTCGGGTCTGGTGACCTTCGGGGCCGTCTTCATCGGCTTGTTCGCAGCCCGGGTCCTGGTGCCGGGCCTTCGCCCCGGCGCGTTGCTCGAGGCATAGTCGACGACCCCACGGGTCCGTCCGGAGGGGCCGCACCGCCCCGCCCATATACTGCGGCGCGCCGCCGGGAGCCGGAAAGGATCAGCATGAAGGGCGACATCATCATCGTGGAGGAGCACCACCGCCGCGCCGCCGCGGAGATCGTCCCCCGGCTCGCTCCTGCGGTGACCGCCAAGGGCTCCCGGTACACGATCACCGTGGCCGGCGAATCGGGCAGCGGCAAGTCGGAGACGGCCACCGCCATCGCCGAGGGGCTCGAGGCTGCCGGGCTGAAGACGACGATCCTGCAGCAGGACGACTACTTCGTGCACCCGCCCCGCACCAACGACCGCACCCGCCGGGCGAACCTGTGCTGGGTGGGCCCGACGGAGGTCCGGCTCGAGTTGCTCGACTCGCACCTGCAGGCGGCCGCAGAAGGGGCCTCGTCGATCACCAAGCCCCTGGTCATCTACGAAGAGGACGCCGTGGTCGAAGAGCAGCTCGACCTCGAAGGCGTCGACGTGGTGATCGCCGAGGGCACCTACACGAGCCTGCTCGAGCACGTGGACACCCGCGTGTTCATCGCCCGCAACCGCCTGGAGACGATGGAGCACCGGATGAAGCGGGGCCGCGAGGACTTCGACCCGTTCATCGAGAAGGTGCTGGAGATCGAGCACGACGTCATCTCCAAGCACCGCGAGCGAGCCGACGTCGTCATCACCCGCGACTACGACGTCGAGTTCGTAGACCGCTGAGCCGATGCAGGACCATCGATCCGTCGCCGCCGAGTGGGCGCGGCGCCGCGACGAAGAGTTCGACCGGTTCGCCCGCGGCGACACGTCGTTCCTCGAGGGCGTGCTCACCG
>CAYXHU010000248.1:0-3955 GCA_964464675.1 uncultured Acidimicrobiia bacterium | reverse complement strand
CGGGCAGCGAACGGGCTTCGCCAGCGTCGCTCGGCTGGTCCGGCCGAAGGCGCAGCTCCTCGGCCGTGACGGCGGATGGGGCTCGGTGCGCTCGCCTATTCCGCGCGGGCTCTCAAGACGTCAGCTCGGGCATCACCTCGCGTGCGAACAGGTCCATGCGGCGTGTGTCGTGGGCGGCCTCCTGGAAGTACACGATGCCGTACTCGAGGCCGGCGGCCTCCCATGCCCGCAAGCTCTCGACGAGCTGCTCGGGAGTGCCGGCCAGCCCGCCGC
Organism: uncultured Acidimicrobiia bacterium; assembly: GCA_964464675.1. GTDB lineage: Bacteria > Actinomycetota > Acidimicrobiia > Spongiisociales > UBA11373 > CAYXHU01. Next base: position 3,682 of record CAYXHU010000248.1, on the reverse strand, counting down.
CCTCCAGGTAGTTGCCGGTGATCATCTTCTCGGCGCGCTCTGCGCCGGCGATCGGCTCGAAGTGGGACCGGTACCAGGCGAAGTAGTCGTCCAGGTCGTCGTTCGTCTCGCCCAGCGCGATGTTGAAGTTCGTGCTGCGCGTGATCTCGTCGAAGGGCCGGCCGACGTCCCCGCAATGTCCGGCCAAGACCTCGCTCTTGTGCCGGAACTGCTCGAGGTCGTAGCCGAAGTTCGTGTAGTCGGCCTCGCGAGCGGCGATCTTCAGGGTGAGCTGCTCGCCTCCGCCTGCCACCCACAGCGGGATGCGCGGCTTCTGCAGCGGCTTGGGGCGGCACAGCGCTCCAGACAGGGAGTAGTGCCTGCCGTGGTACGTGACCTCGTCCTCCGTCCACATGCGGCGCATGATCTCGACGCCCTCGCGCAGCATCCCGATGCGGGTCGAAGCCTTGGGGAACTCGTACCCGTAGCCGAGGTACTCGTGCTCGTACCACCCGGCTCCGATCCCCATCTCGAGGCGGCCGCCGCTGATCACGTCGATGCACGCCGCCACCTTCGCCAGGTACGAGGGGGGCCGGTAGGTGTTGCACGTGCACATCTGCCCGAGACGCGCCGTCGTCGTCGAGGTCGCCAGGGCAGTCATGAGGGTCCACGCCTCGTAGACGGGCTCCTGGGTCGGCACCGGGACGGGGTGGAAGTGGTCGTACACCCACACCGACTCGAAGCCGAGCCCCTCGATGTGCCGGGCCAGACGCTGCATGGTGGACCACTGCTCGGCCGGTTCGACTCCGACCAGGTCGTGCCGCCAGCCTTGGGGGATGAACGCTCCGAATCTCATGGGCTCGACCCTAGAGGGTCAGCGGATGCTCATCATCCAAGAACGCGGGCGAAGCCCGCTTCCTATCCACTGAGCCTCCTACCCTGCACCCGTGGCGGCGATCGAGATCGAGGGGCTCTTCAAGCGCTACGGCTCGACGGAGGCCGTGGCCGGCATCTCCCTGCGGGTCGGACGAGGCGAAGTGTTCGCACTGCTCGGCCCGAACGGAGCGGGGAAGACCACCACCGTCGAGATCCTCGAGGGCCACCGCCGCCGGGATGGCGGGACCGTCCGGGTGCTCGGGTGGGATCCCGAGACGGGCGGCCGGGCCTTTCGGGAGCGGATCGGCATCGTTCTCCAGTCCTCGGGAATCGACGGGCAGCTCACCGTTGCCGAGACCCTCGGGTTGTACGCGGCCCTCTACCCGGAGCCGCGCCGGGTCGGTGAGGTCATGGAGATCGTGGGGCTCTCCGAACGCCCGGATGCGCCGGTGAAGACCCTGTCGGGCGGGCAGCGCCGGAGACTCGACCTCGGCCTCGGCATCATCGGCAACCCGGAGCTGATCTTCCTCGACGAGCCCACGACCGGCTTCGACCCTTCGGCCCGCCGGCGGGCCTGGAGCCTCGTCGATGCGCTGCGGTCCCTGGGCACCACGATCCTGCTGACCACCCACTACATGGACGAAGCCCAGCATCTCGCCGATCGTGTTGCTGTGCTGCAACACGGACGGATCGTGGCAGAGGGGCCCCCTGCATCGCTCGGGGCGGCCGTCCGTGCCCGGACCACGGTGAGCTTCGAGATCCCGGCGGGGATCGGGACCGACGCACTCCCCGCCCCTTTCACGGGAGCACCGCTCTCGGCGGGCCGCGTCTCCCGGGATGTCGCCGACCCGACGGCCGCGCTCCACGCTCTCACGTCGTGGGCACTGGAGCACCGGTTCCGGCTGTCCGGTCTTCGGGTATCGCAGCCCACCCTCGAGGACGTCTACCTGCAGCTCACCGAGGGAGAGGGTGCGCCGTGATCTCGCCGGCACGGGATGTGGCCTTCGTCGCCCGCCAGGTTCGGTACCAGAACCGGCTCTTCTGGCGCACGCCCATCGCCGCGCTCTTCACGGTGGCGTTCCCGTTGATGTTCCTCGTGCTCTTCAACGTCTTGCTCGAGGGGAGCATCGACGCGTCGGGCGGAAGGAGCCTCACGGTCGTCCAGTTCTACGCTCCGTCTCTGGCCGTGTTCACCGTGGCCTCGGCCACGTACACCAACCTGGGGATCCGCACTTCGATCGCTCGCGACGACGGCGTGCTGAAGCGGTTCCGGGGGACGCCGCTGCCTCCCTGGGCCTACCTGGCCGGCAGGGTGGTGTCGGCGGTGTGGATCGCCCTGATCGGGGTCGTGGTGATGCTGGGTGTCGGAGCACTGGCGTTCGGCCTGGAGATCAGGGCCGGGACCCTCGGAGCTGCGGCGACGGCGTTCCTGGTGGGTTCGGCGTCGTTCGCCGCGCTGGGCCTGGCACTGGCCGCGGTGACGCCCAGCGCCGATGCGGCGCCCGCCATCGCCAACTTCACGATCCTCCCCCTGGCATTCATCTCCGACGTGTTCCTCTCGTTGGCGAACCCCCCCGGCTGGCTCAACACGCTCGGCGACGTGTTGCCCTTGAAGCCGTTCGTGACTGCGTTCCAGGCCCCCTTCCTCCCATCGTCGTCCCCGCCCGCCTTCGAGTGGGGGTCGATCGGTGTCGTGGCGCTGTGGGGGATCGCGGGTACGGTTGTCGCGCTGCGATTCTTCGGGTGGGAGCCCCGGGGGGCCCGCTCCCCGCGGCGCCGGCGCTGATCCCCCCTGTGGGGGAAGCGGGGTTCCCCCAGGTGCGTGATGACGAACCCGGGTGGCAGAGGGATGATGCCGGCGAGGCGGATTCCTGGAACCGGTTCCGACCAACGGCCCTGGTCCGGGGGGACGCCTCGACCGAGGATCGAAACGAACATCGCGAGGACTGGCCATGACCGACCACAACGGACACAACGGCGAGGGCAACGGCCGGATCGAGGAGTTCCAGGTGCGCGGCGAAGAGCTGCTCGCCAAGGTCAAGGAACTCATCCACGAAGGCAACGTACGGCGGATCGTGATCGCCAACGAAGACGGCAAGACCATCATCGAGTTCCCGGTGACGGTCGGGGTGGTGGGGGCGCTGCTGCTCCCCCTGCTCGTCGCCGTCGGAGCGGTCGCCGCCGTCGTCACCAACTGCACGATCCGTGTGGAACGCAAGGGGGAAGGCGACGATGGACAGTAACGGGGCTGCGGCCCGCGTCGAGGCTGCGACCAAGGTCTACGGGTCGGGCGACACCGAAGTCCGGGCCCTCGATGGGATCACCGTGGCGTTCGAGAAGGGCCGGTTCACGGCGATCATGGGCCCGTCCGGCTCCGGGAAGTCCACCCTGTTGCACTGCGCCGCCGGGCTCGACTCCGTCACCGACGGCAGCGTGTTCATCGGTGACGTGCGGCTGGGCGACCTCAGCGAGAAGCAGCTCACGCTGCTGCGCCGGCGGAAGGTGGGGTTCGTGTTCCAGGCGTTCAATCTGATCCCCACGCTCAATGCCGCCGAGAACATCACGCTCCCGATCGACATCGCAGGAGGCCGGGTGGATCGCAGTTGGATGGACGCGGTCGTCGGGACGATGCGGCTCGGCGACCGGCTCACCCACCGGCCCTCCGAGCTGTCCGGTGGTCAACAGCAGCGGGTGGCTGCGGCCCGGGCTCTGGTGGCACGCCCGGAGATCGTGTTCGCCGACGAGCCGACCGGCAACCTGGACTCGCACTCCAGCGCCGAGGTGCTCGGATTCCTGCGGCAGGCCGCAGACGAGTTCGGGCAGACCA
>CAYXHU010000247.1:0-3956 GCA_964464675.1 uncultured Acidimicrobiia bacterium | reverse complement strand
GCTGGTGTACAGCCGCTCGCACGGCAGCGGAACCGACTCGAACGCCCCCTCGAGCAGCGTCCTCCGCAGATACCGGGGAGCATCGCCGAGGACTTCGAAGCTGAGGTTCACCGCCCCGAACGTCGTTGCCTCCGGCGCATCCCAGCGAAGGCCGACGAAGTACGTGCCCGACGGGATGTACCCCATGTCCGGGCTCCTGATCCCCGCCCCGATCATCGGCGAAGCGAAGGACGGCAGGCCGATGCGCGTGGTCGTGCCCTCGCCGGCAGGCTGCTCCACCCGCTCGCCGTCGGGGTCGATGATGACCACCTCGAACGCTCCGAGCGCATCTGTGTCCGCAGGCCACGCCAGGTCGGCCCAAACCCACAGGTCCTCCCATTCCCAGAGATCGATCCGGTACCAGCGGGTCTCGCCCGGCATCAGCAGCCCGGTGAACCTGCCGAGACCGAGCTTCCCCGGCTCGTCGTTCACCCAGTTGAGGTTCGGGACGAGCGGTACTGCCGGTGCCAGCATCCGGTCGAGGGCACCGTCGAGGACCATCGGGGGACGCCACTCGACGAGGCTCGTCGCTACCTCGTTGAGCGTTCCGGCAAGGCCTTCTGTGCTGTCCACCGTGCGATACGTGCCGCCGGAGACGTCGGCGATGCAGCGCAGCTGTCGTTCGGCCAGCGATCCGCCGTCGATGAGAAAGCCGATCGTCTCCACGCGCACGTCGATCCTCTGTCCGTAGAGCTCGTCGGCGATGGTGCACGGATCAGGCGGAGCGCAGGTGTCCTCCCCGTCGGAGATCAACACGATGGTGCGCGGTCCCGAAGAGGGAAGATCGTTCGCCGCCTCCTGCAGGGACAGGCCGATCGGCGTGAAGCCGGACGCCTCCAGTCCTAGCACGGCCCGTCGGATGGCGTCGCGATCCAGGAGCTCCACCGGAGCCACGAGTTCGGTGTCCCGGCAGCCGCGCACGGGGTCGGTGTTGGGCTCGCGGTGCCCGTAGACGCGGAGCCCGACGGCGAGGTCATCCGGGAGCGCGTCGACGAGCCGCAGCACCGCCGCCTTGGCCCGTTCGATGAACGGCACCCCATCCTCGTCGAGTGTGGCCATCGACCCGGATGCATCCAGGATGATCAACAGCGCCCCGTTGGTGCCTGTGGTGTCGTCCTGAGCCGCGGCGACGGCCGGGAAGGTGAGCACGCACACGACTAGAGCGATCAGCAGCCTCCGCAACGGTACCTCCGGATGGTCACCCCCAGTGTCGTTGGCCCGTCCGGCAGGCGCTAGGGCCCTCCGTCATGCGAGGGACGTTGCCTCGCGACGCCCGGCGACGACTGCCCCCCTCTGCGCCCGAGTCGCCGTAGCGTTGTCGACTCTGGCTTCGGCGGGCTCCCCGGCATGCGCCGAAGCGGCTTGCCCGCCGAGTCTGTCAACGCCGGTCGATTCCTGTCCCGGGCACGATCGATCGATGATTGTCAACGCCGGTCCCGGGCCTGCTACCGGGTTGCTGTTCCTTCGGCGTCCACCCAGGCCCGGGTTGCGGCTGGAACGGGCATCGGCTCCTCGTCCCACCCCAGCCGAGCGAACACGGTGTTCATCGAGACGCTCGCCCGGGCCCGGTTCTGGGCCAACCCCCTGACCACCACGGTGGCGATCACCTTGTCGCCCCGGAAGAACTCGGTCCTCAGATAGCCCCACCGATCATCCCAGCCGAGTACCCGGGTGTGCATCTCGACCCTCTGGAAGAGCCGCAGCGGACGCCGGAACCGGACCGCCGCTGCCCCGATTGGCAGCACCCAGCCTTCCCGACGAGCCACACGGAAGAATCCTGCTCGAACGAACAAGTCGAATCGTCCGAGGTCCGACATCGTCAGGAATCGCCCGCCGTTGACGTGACCCCAGAAGTCCAGGTCGTGGGGCCACGCTCGGAGCCGGATCACCGATACATCGCGCAGTCCCAATGGTGACCTGCGGCGGGCCATCAGCCACACCCGGGCCAGACGCAGCCACAGGTTCACGGCACACACCCGAGCCCATGGCGCCTCATCGGCCACCTCCTCCCTGCGTCGCTCGTCCCACTGGCAAGCGTACGCTCCTCGCCGGAGGCAAATCCGGCCTCCACACAGCGGGGATCCAGGGCGCCTGATCTGGGTTTTCCGCAATCACAGCCCTGGTGGCGGTGGTGCAACCCGTCCGGCGTTTCTCCTGTGGCGGCCGGGGTGAGGGTCGGCGTGCCCGGCGGGCGGCTGCTGACCTTGGACCCTGGCCACGCAGCGTCGTGCCGGAGCATCATCCCGAAGCAATGCCGCTCTGCTCGAAGTGCGGGATGTGGTTCTCGGACGACGCGGCGTCCTGCTCGTCGTGTGGCACCCCCGCGACAGAGGCGGCCCAGCCGCCGCCCCCGCCGCCCCCACCGCCCCCGCCGCCCCCACCTCCCCCGCCGCCACCTTCACCGCGTTCGCTCCCGTTCGGCGCCAAGGTGCTGATCTCGGGGGTGGTGGTGGCCGCCGCAGGCGGTGGCATCTGGCTGGGGCTGTCGCCCGACAGCCCGCTCCGGGACGATCCCCCTGCGATGACGATTACGCCGTATTCGGGGCCGACCTCCCCGGACGCCGGCTCGGTGGTCGAGGGGGGCGTGACGGTGACCGCGCACATCGGAGACGAGGACTCGATGTGGTGGGTGGAGCCGCCCACCGGCACGAACGATCTGGAAGCGGCGTACACGGAGCGTGGCCTGGTGGTGCCGTCCGACGTGGTGGATCCGCCGATCCACGCCTCGCGGCCGTTTCTCGTGGTCACCGAGATATCCCCGCTGCCGGCGCAACCACGAGACGACGTCGTCTCGGTCGTGGTCCGCGGTGGGGAGCCCTGCGACGTCGGTTACGCGGAGGGTGCCGGCTGGGTCGCGCTGTGCTTCGCGCCCGCTGCCTCGGGCACGGCGGTTGTCGAAGTCGCCTCGGGGGCGGCGGCGCTCGAGCTGCCGCTCGAGGTGCTGGAGCCGGCCCGGATCACCGTCACCGTCGAGCAGCCGCCGGTGACGCGCCCCGGAGCCGAAGTGGTCCTCACGGGCACGATCACCAACGACTCCAGGGTGGCGATGCCGGTTGGGGCCGATCGCTTAGCGGTCACCGGCTTCCCCGACTGTGACCCATGGGAGTCGTGGCCGGAGCCCGGGCAGTGGCACGTGCTCCTCGAGGGCGAGACTCGGGAGTGGTCGTGCACCGTGACCGCTCCCGACGTGGAGGGCTCGTACCCCCACGCTGTGGAGATCACCGGCGACGAACCGTACCCCGGCGCCGTGCCGGCAGAGTTCACCCTGGAGGTGGGGACCCCGCCGATCATCGCCGCGCTCGAACGGTGGTGGCTGGGGGAGTACGGGGAGCCCGGCGAGGCCCACCAGGCGCCGTCTCCCGGCGACGATCCCGACTACTGGGCCGTGCACCTGTCTCCGGGGCCCCTGCCGCAGGAGGTGTACTCGATCGGCAACCCCGGGTTCCCGTTCCTCGTCGGGGTGTACGCGAGCGCCGAAGAGGCTCAGGCGGCCTTCGACACGGCCGCCGATGCCGCCGCCATGGAGGTGTGGGCCAACTCGGGCGCCGGCGTCCACTGGTGCGAATGGGGATACCAGACGCTCGACCGGATCCAGTTCAACGGCTACGACGCCTACGTCCTGTCGGTGATATCCAAGGCCGTCGACGTTCCCGTGGGGTTCGGCGCGCCGGAGCAAGGGGGATGGTGCAGTCTGACGGAGCCCGAGGTGGCCCAGTCGTTCGGGCCCGGCATCGCTGCCGTCGTCGAGGTGACGACGTTCGGCATCAAGTGGGTCCAGGGCCGAGCCCTGGTCTGGGTCCACAGCGTGTCTCCCGAAGGCTCGCACTACTCCGACAACTGGGGCGGCTACTTCGGCATGGACCCGGGTGCCCACGAGCGGCTGTTCGCCGAGCTCGACCCCGTGCTGCCCGGGTAGT
>CAYXHU010000246.1:0-3959 GCA_964464675.1 uncultured Acidimicrobiia bacterium | reverse complement strand
TCGCCAAGTTTGTGATGTTCCGGGCGGTGCTGGGCGTCTCCAGCGTCTGGGCGGTGTCGCTGGCGGTGATCGCCGCGGTCAACGCGGTGATCGCCCTCTTCTACTACGCACGGGTGGTCAAGACCGTCTACATGGACCCGGTCCCGGTGACCGCTGCGGCGGACGAGGCCTCGCGCCGTCCGGTGGCCGCTCCGCTTGTCCTGGCACTCGGGGTCACTGCCTTCGTGGTGGTCGTCGCCGGGTTCTTCCCGCAGGTGCTCGCCTTCTTCGGCGACGCGGCCAAGGCCCTGGCGATCGGGCCGTAAGCGGATCGGGGCAACCGGCTCCACCTATGCTGCTCGGGTGATCACCGAACGGCTGCGGGACCGCATCTCTCGGGACGGACCGCTCCCGTTCGACGACTTCATGAGGCTCGCGCTCTACGACCCGGATGCCGGCTACTTCGCCGCCGGGCCGTTGCGGTCCGAGCGTGCCGGCGACTTCCTGACCAGCCCGGAGGTGAGCCCGCTGTTCGGGGAGACACTGGGCCGGTTCGCGGCCGCCGAGGCCTCCCGGCTCGGGCCCGGCCCGATCGGCGTCGTCGAGGCCGGCTCCGGGAGCGGCTCGCTGCTCCGGCCGCTCCTGGACCACCTCGCCGAGGCGGGCGTCCCCGCCCGGGCGGTGATCGTCGAGGTGTCGGACGCGGCTCGCAGCAGGGCCGCTGCAGCCGTCCCCGAAGCGGCGCTCGCGGCGCGGATCGAGGACGCGGGGCCGGGTCTGCGCGGCGTGGTGATCGCCAACGAGGTGCTCGACAACCTGCCGGCCGCACTGGCGGTGCGCCGGGCGAGCGGCTGGGCGGAACGGCGCGTGGGGGTGCGCGAAGCGGAGCTCTGCTACGTGGAGGTCGAGCCGAGGCCGCACGTGGCGGCGTGGGCCGACCGGCACGCCGGGACCGTCCCGGAGGGCGGTGTCGTCGAGGTCCAGGAGGCGGCGGGGGAGTGGCTCCGCGCCGCCCTGTGCACCCTCGAGGACGGCGCCGTCGTGATTCTCGACTACGGGGACACCGCCGCGGGCCTCGCCGCCCGGCGTGCCGAGGGCACGGTCCGCACGTACTCGGGGCACCACCTCGGGCCGGATCCGCTCGCCGACCCCGGCGGCACCGACATCACCCTCGACGTCGACTTCGGGGCGCTCCGGGTTGTCGCCGAGGAGTCGGGTGCCACCGCCTTCGTGAGCACGCAGCGCGAGTTCCTCGCCGAGTGGGGGCTGGGGGAGCGGCTGCTGGCCCTGCGCGAACGGGAACTCGAGCTGGCACGCAACGGCGACACGATGGAGCGACTCCGGGTGCGGGATCTGCGCACCGGCGGCGAGGCGCTGCTGCACCCGAGGGGCCTCGGCGACTTCAGGGTGCTGGTGGCGCGCCGGTGAGCCGGCCCGGTGGGCCGCCGACGTGGCGACCCTCTCGCGCCCCTAGAGTGCTCTGAGCGGCAAGAGCGGAGGAGTGAGGTGGCGACCATCGGCGGTGTAGCACTCGCCGCCTATCTTCTCGGGTCGATTCCCGCCGCGTACCTCGTGGGCCGCCTGGCGGGCCGGATCGACATCAGGGTCGCGGGGGAGGGCAACGTCGGCGCCCGCAATGTCTTCCACGAGGTCGGTGCGGGATGGGGCGTGGTCGTCTTCGCCGCCGACTTCGGCAAAGGCGCAGCGGTCGCGCTGGCTTTCCAGTCGCGGCCCGCCTCGCAGCTGGCCGTGGCCGCGGTGTTCTTGATCCTCGGGCACGCCTACCCGATCTGGCTCGGCTTCGTGGGCGGCAAGGGTGTCGCGGCCGCGATCGGGTTCGGGGCGGCGCTCATGCCGTGGGCGGCACTCGCAGCGGTAGCCGTGGCAGGCGTCGCCTGGGCTTCGACCCGCCGGTTCCTGCCCACCCTGGTGCCTGCTGCGGTGGCGCTGTTCGCGATCGCCCCGTTCACCGGAGTGGAGCCGGCCGTGATCGGCGCCGTGCTCGCCGGGTTCGGGGTCGTGGCCGCCAAGCGGGCCTTCGACGAGCCGCGCATGCGCCGCATCGAGGCGGAGACGGGGTGGGATCGGCACCTGGGGGGTTCGACACGATGACCCTCGACTGGCTGTTCGGCGCGGGGCTGACGATCCTCGTGCTGGCGCAACTCGCCCTCATCCTCTGGAACCGGCGCGAGATGGCGCGGCCCGAGGCGCGCCGCTGGGCCGGGGGCGCCCCCGCGGTGAGCATCCTGGTCCCGGCTCGCAACGAGGAGGCCGTCATCGGCCGCTGCTTGCAGCACCTCGCCGATCAGGATTACCCCAACTTCGAGATCATCGTGCTCGACGACAACTCCACCGACGCCACCCGCCGGCACGCCGAGGCGATTCCCGGGGTGCGCGTGGTGGAGGGTGCTCCACTCCCGCGGGGATGGACCGGCAAGAACTGGGCGTGCCATCAGCTGGCCGGGCTGGCTTCCGGAGACCTCCTCTGCTTCGTCGACGCCGACACGGTGCTCGAGCCGGGGGCCGTCTCGGCGGCTGCCGGGCTGCTGGCCGATCGGGGCGCCGGCCTCGTGTCGTTGCTCCCGCGGGCCGAGTACTCGTCGGTGAGCGGCGCCGTGCTGCTGCCCATGGTCACCCACGCCCTGTTCGGGTTGTTCCCGATCGTGTTGGTGCACAGGTTGCGCCGCTCGCAGATCTCGATCGCCTTCGGCCCGTTCATCCTGGTCACCTCCGAGGCGTACCGTGCGGCCGGAGGGCACGCCGCCGACCCGGGCAACATCGTCGACGACGTCCAGCTGAGCCGGAACGTGAAGGCGGCGGGTCGCGGGGTGGCGCTCGGCGACGGGACCGACCTGGTGGCGACCCATTGGTACGACCGCCTCGGGGACATCTGGCGCGGGTTCGCCAAGAACGCCTACGGGGGCCTCGGCTACAACCCCTGGCTCGGAGCGTCCGTGGTGTTCGTCTTGATGCCGCTCCTGCTGGTGCCCTTCGTGCGCGTCGGTCTGGGAGCCCTCGGTGGGGAAATCCCCGACGCTGCTCTCTGGCAGAGCCTGCTCCTGGTGGCCAACCGGGCGCTCACGTCTCACTTCGGCCGGGACCCATACTGGTCGTCGGTGCTGTACCCGGTCACCGTGGCGTTCTGGGGGGTGACTCTGGCCCGTTCCATGCTGTGGTACGCCACCCAGCGCAGCGTGGTCTGGAAGGACCGCGACGTCCCGACCTACCCGGTCTAGCGGGGCCCGGGGCCTTCCCGGCTCTCAGCGAACCGGCGGAACTCCGCGAGCGCATCACGCCGCAGGACCCGTCCGTGCCCGAAGGCGGCGACCCGGAAGTCGAGGCCGGCGAGCCGGCGCACTGCGGCCTCGGCCGCGTCCCAGTCCTCGGCGACCGGAGCGTGGCCGAGGCGCCCGAACCACCGGCAGGCGGCGTCGCCTGCGAACAGGATCCCGCCGTGCTCCGGCCAGAGATAGGCGGTGTGCCCGGCCGTGTGGCCCGGGGTGTGGACGGCCGCGAGGCCCATCGCCAGGAGCTCCCCGCCGTCGAGCTCGCAGTGGACGTCCGCCGGCCCCACCGCGGTGTCCGGCGTGAATCGGGCCATGAGGCGGGTGAGCGGCCCGCGTCCGGCGCCGCGGCGCGGCGGCAGCCCGGAGGTGATCTCCTGGGCGTCCAGGGCGTGGACGCACACGGTGGCCTGGGTGGCGGTCGCCAGCGAGGCCAGCCCTCCGGCGTGATCGACGTGCTGGTGGGTGATCAGGATGTCGGTGACCTCGCCGACACGCCGGCCGATCCGGCGGAGCGCCCGGCGGATCATCGCCGGGTGGAGCCGGGGCAGGCCCGTGTCCACGAGCACACACCCGTTGCCGCCGTCCACGACGTAGGCGTTCACGCCGGTGAGCCCGACGCGCCAGCAACCGGGGGCGATCCGCTCCAGCACGACCCTCCTCCTCGCTGCCCGAGCCCAACGCTACCGGCCTAGC
>CAYXHU010000245.1:0-3960 GCA_964464675.1 uncultured Acidimicrobiia bacterium | reverse complement strand
GCCACGAGGCGGCCGAATTCCCGTCGCAGCCCGACGGCTTCGATGGCCCTGAGGCCGTTCGCCGTGCCCCGCGTCTCCCCCTGCATGGTGGGCCACCTTCCCGGCACAGCAACGACTGCACCCCGCCGACGTTCCGTCCCACCCTTTCGGATGCCCGGACGGGCCTCCAGGGCCGAAAGCCCCCCGGCCACCCGAATCCCCCCGAGCCGAGCCACGAAGCGGCGACTACGGTGTTCCACCGACCGACCCGTCGAGGAGCCTGCCGCCATGCGTCACCATCTGCACACCACCATCGACATCGCCGCCCCGCCGGAGGTGGTCTGGGAGGTGCTCACCGACCTCGAGCGTTACTCCGAATGGAACCCGTTCATCGTGTCCTCCCGGGGCGTGGCCGCCGTCGGTGAACGGCTCACGAACCGAATGCAGCCTCCGGGGGGCCGAGCCATGACCTTCCGTCCGAAGGTGACCGTGGTGGAGCCCGGCCGGGTCCTCGAGTGGCTGGGTCGTCTCGGCGTGCCCGGAGTGTTCGACGGCCGCCACCGGTTCGAGCTGGAGCCCAACCCGGCGGGCACGCGCCTCACTCAGTCCGAGGAGTTCACGGGCCTGCTTGTGAGGTTCCTCCAGAAATCCCTCGACACGGCCACGGCGCAGGGATTCGAGGACATGAACCTGGCGGTCAAGGCACGGGCCGAGGCGCGTTCTCAGAACCACTGACCGGGACCCCGGGACCCCGGGCGGCGCGGTATGGTCCCGTCCTCATTCGGAGGAGAGCCCATGCGTCATGTCGTCTTCGGAACCGGGCCCGTGGGGTCCGCGCTCGCCCGCCTCCTCGCCGCCGGAGGCGAGGACGTCATTGCCGTCAATCGGTCCGGCAGAGAGCCGAACGGCGTCAGGGTGATCGCAGGGGACGCCGGCGACGCCGAATTCGCCACATCGGTGCTGCGGGGCGCCGACGTCGCCTACCAGTGCCTCAACCCCCCGTACACCAAGTGGCCCGAGCTGTTTCCGCCGCTGCAGGAGGCGGTCGTCGCAGGGGCACGGGCGAACGGAGCCAAGGTGGTGTCGTTCGAGAACCTCTACATGTACGGGCCGACGGGGGGAGCGCCGCTCACCGAGGATCTCCCCTACGAGGCGACCGGGGCAAAGGGCCGGGTCCGCGGGGAGATGGCCCGGGCGCTGCTCGATGCACACCGGCGCGGCGAGGTGCGGGCGGCGATCGGGCGAGCCTCCGACTTCTTCGGCCCCGAGGCGCTGGTGTCCCACATGGGCGAGCGGGTGTTCTATCCAGCCCTCGCCGGGAAGAAAGCGCAGGTGATGGGCGACCCGGACCAGCCGCACACGTTCAGCTACATCCCGGACATCGCCGCGGGGCTCGCCACACTCGGGGCTCGTGACGAGGCCGACGGCACGGCCTGGCATCTCCCCAACGCCGAGACGCTGACGACCCGCCGGTTCGTCGAGCGCATCTACGCCGAGACGGGACACGATCCGGCTCTGTCGGTGATGCCGAGGTTCATGGTGAACCTGATCGGCGTGTTCCATCCGACCCTTCGCGAGATCAAGGAGGTGCTCTTCGAGTTCGAGGAGCCCTTCGTGGTCGATTCGACCGCCTTCGAGTCCACGTTCGGGGATCCTGCCACTCCGCTGGACTCGGCGATCCCGGCGACGGTGGAGTGGTTCCGGGCCAACCCCAAGGCGTAGCGGCGATTCGTCAGACCGTGACCACCGTCTTCCCTCTGCTCCGCCCTGCGCCGACCAGGGCAACAGCCGCGGCGGCCTCGTCGAGCGGGAAGGTTTCGCCGACGGCGGGTCGGACCCGTCCCGACTCCATGAGCTCCGCCAGGAATGCGAGGTCCTCGGGGTTGGGCGACGAGATCAGGGAACGCAGGCGGTGTCGGACGAAGGGAGCCAGCAGCATCGCCCGGATCGTCCGGCCGAACCCCATGGTCCCCCGGCCGCCCGAACCGCCCACGATCACCAGGGTCCCACGGGGAGTCAGGGCGCGCCGGAGACGGGAGAGCGGCCGATTCCCGGCGATGTCGATGACGACGTCGTAGCGGCGCCCATTCTCGGTGACGTCCTCGCCGGTGTAGTCGATCACGTGGTCGGCACCGAGGGACCGCACCAACTCCACGTTGCGGGTGCTGCACACGCCGGTCACCTCGGACCCGAGCGCCTTGGCGATCTGGACGGCGAACGACCCGACGCCTCCAGAGGCCCCGATGACCAACACCTCGTGCCCGGGCTGGACTTCGCCCTTGTCGCGCACCGCCTTGAGCGCGGCGAAGCCGGACACCGGGACCGCGGCGGCCTGCTCGAAGGTGACCGCCTGCGGTTTCGGGGCGAGCCGGCTCTCCTCGACGGCGGCGTACTCGGCGAGGGCGCCGTTGCCCCACCCGAACACCTCGTCGCCCTGTTCGAACCGGGTCACGTCCGCACCGACGGCTTCGACGACCCCGGCGAGCTCCAGGCCGGCGACGGAGTGCTTGGGGGTGCGGAGCCCGTAGGACGGGCGGGCGATGTACGGGAGGCCTTCACTGATGAGCCAGTCTCCCTTGGCGACGGCGGCGGCCCGCACCCGGACGAGCACGTCGCCGTCGCCGATCGCCGGCGTGTCTGTGTCCCGCAGTTCGAGCACCTCCTCGGGAGGTCCGAAGCGGGTGTGGATGATTGCCTTCATGGGCGTCGCCCTCCGATCTATACTTACGTCGTAAGTGTTGGCGGCACCATAACATACGGTGTAAGCCTGTCAAGCAGGAGGCAGTCATGGCCGAGGGCGCCCGATCCGATCGAACGACCCGCACTCGCCTCACCCGGGAGCGGGTGCTGCGGGCCGCCATGACCCTCGCCGACGCCGACGGCATCGACCGGCTCAGCATGCGCCGCCTGGGCCGTGAGCTCGGCGTGGAAGCCATGTCGCTCTACAACCACGTCGCCAACAAGGACGACCTCCTCGACGGGATCGTCGATTTCGTGCTCGGAGAGATCTACCTCCCGACCCCAGGCGAGGACTGGGAGGAGGCGATGCGGAAACGGGCCGCGTCGGCCCGCACGGTCTTCTCCCGGCATCCCTGGGCGATCGGGCTCCTCGAAGCCCGGCATGCCGACTCCAGCCCGATGCGCCTCGGCTACTACGACTCCGTGCTCGGGACCCTGAGGGAGGCCGGGTTCGGCCCGCGACCGGCGATGCGGGCATTTTCGATCATCGACAGCTTCCTCTACGGGTTCATCCTCCAGGAGCAGAGCCTGGCGTTCGACAGCCCCGAGAGCCTCGATGAGGTCGGTGCGGACCTCCTCCGCCAGATGGCCGAGCAGTATCCGCACCTCACGGAGGCCACCCGGCACGCCATGGAGTCCGGCTACGACTTCGAGACCGAGTTCGAGTTCGGCCTCGATCTCATCATCGAGGCTCTGGAGCGGAAGCTCCGCAGCGATGCCGGGGAGCCCCACTCGCCCGCCGGCGACTGAGCTGCGAGCCGCCGGGGCGGTGCCGGCTCGTGCCGCTCACGCGGCCGGTGCAGCCCGCTTGCCGCCCTTGAAGAGCAGCCAGAGACCCAGCCACAGTTCACCGATCACCGACGGCACGGCGACGACGGCAACGAAGACGTCCTCGAAGTCCGCGTAGTTGGAGAGCACGGCGCGGGCGAACGTGTCGGCGGCATACGCGGTGCCGGCCACGATCAGCAGGTAGCCGAGGATCCTCGACACGTACCCGGACCTGAGGACCAGGTATCCCAGCATGATGAGGTGGGCGCCGAAGCACACGAGCCCGACGAGCCACGCGTAGTCGAACGCCTCGAGCGCCAGCAAGGCCTGAGCGTCGAGTTGGCCGGAGTCGAAGGCGGCGAGGTAGCCGGCACCGCTCAGCAGTTCGAGCACGACGAAGAGGAAGACGACGGCGACGCCGAGCAGCACGGTGTAGGTGAGCCGGAGCCATGCGGCGAGCAGCGACAGGTCACG
>CAYXHU010000244.1:0-3961 GCA_964464675.1 uncultured Acidimicrobiia bacterium | reverse complement strand
GAGCACCGGGCGGATCACGTCGGTCTCGAAGTCGTTGGAGACACCCTGGAGCACCACCGAGAGCCGTTCCAGCCCCGCCCCGGTGTCGATGTTCTTGGCCGGAAGGTCGCCGATGACGTGGTACGGCTCGTCCTGGACGTACTGCATGAACACGAGGTTCCAGATCTCGGTGAATCGCTCCTCGTCCACCGCAGGCCCGCCGTCGGGGCCGTACTCCGGTCCGCGATCCCAGAAGATCTCCGAGGCCGGCCCGGCGGGACCGGCCACCCCCATTTGCCAGAAGTTGTCGCGGTCGCGCCGCTGCAGCCGGTCGGGCGGAACCCCCACGCCGTCGAGCCAGATCTCCGCCGCTTCGTCGTCGCTGTGGTGCACGGTGAACCAGAGCCGTTCCGGATCGAGCCCGAACACCTCCGTGACGAGCTCGTACGACCAGGAGATGGCCCCCTCTTTGAAGTAGTCGCCGAAGGAGAAGTTGCCGAGCATCTCGAAGAAGGACAAGTGACGGGCGGTCGTCCCGACCACGTTGATGTCCACCGTGCGGACGCATTTCTGGACCGACACGGCCCGGCGGTAGGTGGGCCGCTCCTCTCCGAGGAAGTACCGCTTGAACGGCACCATGCCGGCGTTGGTGAGCAGCAGCGTGGGATCGACCGGGATCAGCGACGCGCTCGGCACGACGGTGTGGTTGCGCTCCCTGAAGAACTCCAGGAATGCGCGGCGGATCTCCGATCCCGAGAGGTGGCGGCTCATGCTGCGTCCCCTCCGACTGCGTCGCCCAGCCGGTCGAGGAGGTCGGCGGCGGCGCGACCCAGTGCGGCGACGGTGAGCCGTCGCCTGACGACCCGGCCGAACGCGACCATGCCGCCGCCGAGCGTGGCGGCCACCCCGAGCAAGAACCATCGGATGCGCAGCAGCATGGGCGCCAGGGTACTCACTCGCGCGGCGGGCGCTTGAGCCTTCGATCCGTCTCGGCGACCCGCTCGGTGATCGCCGCTTCGTCCCCCGGTGTCCCCGGACGGAACAGGACCCAGCCGGCCGCCGCGTCGGGAAGGTACTGCTGGGCGACCATCGCTTCCGGGTAGTCGTGCGGGTAGCGGTAGCCGACGCCCGCGCCGAGCGCCTCCGCCCCGCGGTACCCGCCGGATCGCAGATGGGGCGGCACGACCGCTCCGGGGGTGTCTTCGACGGCGCGTCGTGCGGCATCGAGCGTGCGCTTCACCGTGTTCGACTTGGAGGCCGACGCCAGGTAGAGGGCGGCGTGGTGAAGCGCGTAGGCGGCTTCGGGGAGGCCGACGAAGGACAGGGCGTAGGCCGCATCGAGGGCGACCCGCAGGGCCCGGTGATCGGCAAGTCCCACGTCTTCCGAGGCGAAGATCACCATCCGCCGGGCGATGAACTCGGGATCCTCGCCGGCCTCGAGCATCAGCTGCAGCCAGTAGGCGGTTGCGTCGGGATCGGAGCCGCGCAGGCTCTTGATGAACGCCGAGATGACGTCGTAGTGCTGGTCGCCTGTCTTGTCGTAGCGCACCACCCGGCGCTGCAGGGCCTCCTCGACGGCGTCCAGGCCGATCTCGCCGCCTCCGCGCCCCGCCGTCAGCGTGGCAGCGACCTCCAGGGCGTTGAGCGCCAGACGGGCATCGCCACCGACCCGTTCGGAGAGTGCCTCCCGCGCCTCGGCAGTGATGCCATCGACGTGACCGGCCAGCCCCGCCTCAGAGCCCAGGGCCCGGTCGATCAGCACGGCCACGTCGCCGGGGCCCAGGGCTTCCAGCCGAAACAGCGTGCTGCGGCTGATCAGCGGCGAGTTGACCTCGAAGAACGGGTTCTCAGTGGTGGCGCCGATGAGGACCACCGTGCCGTGCTCGACACCCGGCAGCAGTGCGTCCTGCTGAGCCTTCGTGAACCTGTGGATCTCGTCGAGGAAGAGGACCGTGCGCCGCTCGTCCTGCTCGAGGCGGTGCGTGGCGGCCCCCAGCACCTCGCGAACGTCCTTCACACCGTGCGTCGTCGCCGACAGCGCCTCGAACGCCGCGTCCATCGCCTCGGCGACGAGATGGGCGAGCGTGGTCTTCCCGGTCCCGGGCGGCCCCCACAGGATCATCGAGAGAGGCTTGCCGGCGCGCACCATCGTGCCGAAGGCCGCCCCGGGGCCGAGCAGGTGCGGCTGGCCGACGACCTCGTCGAGGGACCGGGGACGCATCCTGGCCGCCAGCGGCTCGGCGGCCCGCCTGCGAGCGGCACGCTCGGAGGCGAACAGGTCGTCCATCATCCCTCCCGGGCGGGCTGCTCCTCGATCTCGGCGCGCGCTTCGGGGCGCAGATCGATCCCCAGCTCCTCCAGCTGGGCGTCGGCGACCCTTGACGGCGAGTCGGTGAGCGGGTCGAGCCCCGTCTGCGTCTTCGGGAACGGGATCACTTCACGGATGTTGCGCTCCCGCTGCAGGATCGAGATGAGCCGGTCGATGCCCACCGCGAAGCCGGCGTGCGGCGGTGTCCCGTAGCGCAGTGCCCGCAGGAACCAGCCGAAGCGCGCTTCGGCCTCGTCGCCCCCGATGCCGAGCACGTCGAAGACGCGCTTTTGGATGTCCGGGTCGTGGATCCTCACGCTGCCCGAGCCCAACTCGCTGCCGTTGAGCACCAGGTCGTAGGCCTTGGACACGGCCCGCTCGGGGTGCTCCTCCATCTCGCGGACGTCCACCGGCGAGGTGAACGGATGGTGGGCGGGAGCCAGGCTCCCGTCCTCGAGCACCTCGAAGACCGGGAAGTCGGTGACCCACAGGAAGCGCAGGGCGTCCGGGTCCTCGGGACGTCCCAGATGGAGGCGCAGCGACCCCAGCACCCGGCGTACCAGCGCCGGAGCGTCGGCCACCACGAGCAGGGCGTCGCCCGCTTCGGCGCCGAACGCCTCGCACAGCGCGGCCTGTTCGTCTGCACCGAGGAACTTGGCGATCGGAGACCGGAGCGAACCGTCCTCTTCGACGATCAGCCAGGCGAGGCCCTTCGCCCCGAGCTCGACCGCCTGCGCGGAGAGCCCGTCGAGCCCCGATCGAGACAAGCCGAGCTTGCCTGCGTCGATGCCCGCGACCAGGCCGCCGCCCTCGACGACCCCGCGAAACGCCTTGAACCCGGTGTCGGCGAGCACCGAGTTGAGCTCGACGATCTCCATCCCGAAGCGGATGTCCGGCTTGTCGGTCCCGTAGAGCGCCACCGCCTCGTCGTAGGTGAGGCGGGGGAACGGCGTCTCCGGCTCCACACCCCGCAGCTCGCTCACCACCTCGACCATCACGGCTTCGAGGGCGCCGAACACGTCGTCCTGGCCCCAGAACGACCCCTCGAGGTCGAGTTGGGTGAACTCGACCTGCCGGTCCGCCCGGAAGTCCTCGTCGCGGTAGCAGCGGGCGATCTGGTAGTAGCGCTCGACGCCGCCCACCATGAGCAGCTGCTTGAAGAGCTGCGGCGACTGCGGCAGGGCGTAGAACGTGCCAGGGCGGAGCCGGCTGGGGACCAGGAAGTCCCGAGCCCCCTCGGGCGTGGACTTGATGAGCGTCGGCGTCTCGACCTCCAGGAAGCCCTGGTCCTCGAGCGACCGCCGCATCGCCCGAATGGCCAGCGAACGAGCCCGGAGGTTGGCCGCCATCCGGGGGCGGCGCAGGTCCAGGTAGCGGTACTGGAGGCGGCGCACCTCGTCGGCATCGGTGCGGTCGTCGATCTGGAACGGCAGCGGAGCGGCCGGGCTGAGCACGGTGATCTCGGAGGCGGCCACCTCGACCCCGCCGGTGGGCAGGTCGGGGTTCACCATGCCTTCCGGCCGGGGACGTACCGTGCCGACGACGGCGATGCAGTACTCGTCGCGCAGCGACTCGGCGACACGCCCGGTCTCCGGGTCCCGGTCGGGATTGACGACCACCTGCACGATGCCGCTGGCGTCGCGCAGGTCGAGGAACACGACGCCCCCGTGGTCG
>CAYXHU010000243.1:0-3963 GCA_964464675.1 uncultured Acidimicrobiia bacterium | reverse complement strand
CGGCTGGGACGACCGGCGGAACCAGCTCGGACGCAACCACGACCGCGCCGACCGATACCACCGGCGGGACCGACACGACCGACACCACCGGCACCACCGACACCACGGATGCCACAGGGACGACCGGCGACACCACCGGGACGACCGGAACGACGGTGACGATCCCGTCCGGCCAGGGAGAGCCGATCGACCCGGTCGGTGATCCGATCCCGATCGACGAGCTGACGATGTCGTCGAACGACCTGGGTCCGCTCGAGTTCGGCGATCCGGGATCCGAGGTGTTGGGCCGATTGGTGGCCACCTTCGGCGACCCGAGCGACGACACGGGGTTCATCATCGGCAACGGGACGTGGGGGGAATGCCCGGGCGACACCATTCGCATCGTCCAGTGGGGACCTCTCAACGTCGTCACCCGCGGCACCGCGGAAGATCACGTCTTCGCTTCGTACCGGCTCGACCTGCGCTACGGGGGCATCAACTCGCCGACCACCGACATCCGCACCCTCAGCGGGCTGCAGGTGGGGGACTCGGTGGGCGACCTCGAGACCATATACGCCGGTTTCGTCATCGAGTACACGGCGCATCCGTCTGCGGGCATCGTGTTCGAGCTACGGTCCGAGCGGGGCGGCGACCTCCTGCTGTGGGGCCCGGTGGAATCCCCCGATGATGCCGCGCTGGTGACCGGCATCTACTCTCCGGACTCGTGCGAAGAGGACGCCTGAGCCGCAGCGCCGCACCGTCCTGCCCATGCCGGGGTTGACCCTGCTCGGCCACCAGGGTGGCTGGGACGAGGTGCTGTACTTCGTCGTCCCGGTGCTGGCGGTGGTCGCCTGGGTGCGCTGGGCGGAGAAGCGGGCGCGCCGGCGCCGCGAGGACGACGAGGGAACGGACGAGGAGGTCGGCCCGGCCGAACGAGGAGCCGATGATGAGCACTGACTGGCTGGATCGCGCCGCATACCCGTTCACGTCCCGGTACCTGGAGTTGGACGCGGGACGGATGCACTTTGTGGACGAGGGGTCCGGTTCCCCGATCGTGATGGTGCACGGCAATCCGACCTGGTCGTTCCTGTACCGCCACCTCATCGCGAGGCTCTCCCCGGAGTACCGCTGTGTGGCACCGGATCACCTCGGGTTCGGCCTCTCCGACAAGCCGGGCGACTGGACCTACCGCCCCGAGGACCATGCCCGCAACCTGGCGGCGCTCGTCGAGCGGCTGGAGCTCAGCGATGTCACCTTGGTGGTGCAGGACTGGGGCGGGCCGATCGGGCTCTCCTATGCGGTCGAGCACCCCGAGAACGTGGCCCGCCTGGTCGTCATGAACACGTGGATGTGGCCGGTGGATGACGACCGGTACTACCGGGCGTTCAGCAGGTTCGTGGGAGGCCCGCTGGGCCGCTTCCTCATCAGGCGGTTCAATTTCTTCGCCCGAGTCGTCATGCCCCGCTCCTACGGGGACCGGCGGCAGCTCACGAAGCAGATCCACGAGCAGTACCTAAGGCCCTTGAGGAGTCCGGCGGAGCGCCGGGCCTGCTCGATCCTGCCCGGGGAGATCCTGGGCTCGACCCGGTGGCTCGAGAGCCTCTGGGATCGGAAGGGGGCGCTCCAGGACAAGCCGGCGCTCATCGTGTGGGGCATGGAGGACATCGCCTTCCGGGAGAAGGAACTGGATCGCTGGACGAGCACGCTGCCGCACGCCGAGACGGTCAGGCTGCCCGGTGTCGGCCACTACGTGCAGGAGGAGGCCCCCGAGGAGCTCGGCTCGGCGGTGGCGCGGTTCCTGTCCTCGCGGGCCTGACGGGCGGGCCGGCAGCCGGCTACCAGCCCGATCCCAGTGTGAGCTCTCTGCCGCCGTCGTCCTCGCGAGCCGGGGCAGCGCGCCGCCACCGGTCCCGGCTCATTCCCTGGTGGTATTCGAGGCGGGCGTTCACGTACTCGTGGCCGCCGCGCAACCGGCGCGATCGGCGCATCATCAGCACCGCCAGCCCGAACGTCACTGCCGCCAGCACCAACAGCCCGGCAACGGTCGCCGCACCGCTCTTCGGGGCGAACAGCCACCACAGCCATCCACCCACCAGACCCCAGGTGACCACCATGAAGCGGAGCATCGGCTCGGATTGTAGGCACCATGCGCGGGGTGGCGACTCTCGTGCGCTCACCTCCGCGCCCGGGCTGCCCCGGGCACGCTCGCGTCAGCGGCGCTCGGTGAGACCGAGGAGTCCATCGTCTCCGCCCGGCGCGGCGCTAGTCCTGGCGACGACGTTCGGCGTTCTCGTGGTCCTCGGGTCGCCGAATCCAGGCCTCTTGTCGGGAGTCCCGATTCTGGGAGGCGGCATCCTCGTGGCTCTGAGGGTTCACGCCCCCAGCCCTTCTCGGCCCATGCCCGAAGGTCACCGGGTGATGATGCCCTGATCGCGTGGGTTCTTCTTGGCCCTCTTGTCGGCCCGCTTCTCCTTGAGATTCCTCGAGGCGGCCGTCTTCGAGTGTTTGCCACCCTTGTCCTTGTTACCCATCAGTGCCTCCCGGCTGGTCGCCGGCTGCGGCAACCGGGTCCATTCTCTCACGAATCGTGGTGTGACCGCCGAAGAGGACTTCGTCGACGAGCCGCGCCACCCAGGTAAGGGCACATCGCGGGGTCACGCTGCGACGATGGACCCCGAACCACGACTCTCGACCCAACAGCGTCCTGGCGAGATTCCTGCACCTTGGGGTGGCGACCACAAGGCTCACACCTCCGATGGGGCCAGGTGCCCTGAACGGCCGCCCGCCGGTACACCGTCCATCGGGTCGGTCGTGCGCGATCAGGTCAATCGTCGCGTCTTGTGTGAAGGCCGGTCAGGACTCGCCAGCAAGGATGCGTTCGAGTGTCCGGGTGCCCATGGTGTGCATCTCAGGGTTGCTCCGGCGGTAATACCAGGCAGCGCCCATGGCCTGTTGCATTGCCCATGCCTTGCCACGTTCCCATTCGAGGTCGTCGCATCCGAGTTCTCTGCGAAGGAGCCGGCGCGGGCCGGGTTCGAGGAGATGCCAACCGCCGACCAGATCGAGGGCAGGATCGGCGGGTGCGAGCCCACCGACGTCGAGGATCCCCGCGAGGCGGCCGTCGCGGATGAGCACGTTGCCCGGTATCAGGTCCCCGTGAGTCATGAGGTCTGGCGCCCCACGCGGGAGGTCACGCAAACGCTCCCAGACGCCGCGGAGGCGGGGCACGTCGACGATTCCGTGGCTTTGCTCGAAGCAGTGAGCCATCCACTCCTCATCGAAGCGGAGGTCACCGCCGCGGTTCGTGCCGTCAAAGGTGCGGCCTTCGGTGTCGATGGCACGCACATCGAGGATGAATCCGGCCAGATCGGTGGCGAAAGCGTCCGAGTTCCCCGGATCGTCCACACTGGCGGTCACGCCCGGCAGCCAGGACTGAATCGACCAGGGCATTGGGTAACCATCGCCGGGCCCGCCGATCGCCACCGGGTCTGGGACGGGTACCGATGTGGCGGCACCGAGGCGACGAGCGGCTGCGGCCTCGGACTCCAGCCAGACGCGCACCTTGTCGGCGTCGCGAGGTTGGAGCGGCAGTCGGGCGGCCATGTCGTCGCCGATCCGGAAGATCGCGTTGACCGTTCCCTCAGGATGAACTCGGGTGATCGGAAGAGTGCTCCACTCGGGGAACTGGTCCGCGATCAGGTCGGCAACGATGCCTGCAGTCACCTGCAGCTGACCCTCGTGCATATCCACGAGCCACAGGATCGCATGAGATCGTGAAGCGGGAAGTGGGCTTCGACCCACCGTGGGTCGGCCACTCTGGGGTGGGGCCAAGCCCCAGGCCTCGCCGTCGGATTCGTCGCAGCCGGGCCCGGTCACCGGTGGATTCAGATCTGCCGTCGGCCTGGGGCTTGGCCCGGTCGTGTCGGGGTGGCGCCTCCCCGAATGTGTCACAGGGGGGTGGCATGGTTGGGGTATGGACCTGCT
>CAYXHU010000242.1:0-3969 GCA_964464675.1 uncultured Acidimicrobiia bacterium | reverse complement strand
CGCGGTTCTCCGGGAAGAACTGCCGGAACTCGTTGGCCAGCTGGGCGGCCAAGGCCTTGTTGGGTGCCAGCACCAGGGTCGGCTTCTGCACCTGCTCGACGAGCCATGCGATCGTCGCCGACTTGCCCGACCCGGTGATGCCGAGCAGCGTCTGAAAGCGGTCACCGCGGCGCACCCCGTCCGCGAGCAACTGCACGGCCTTGGGCTGATCGCCGGCCGGGGAGAACTCGGAGTGGACGCGGAACCTCGGCACGGAGGCGAGCCTACCGAGGCGCGTGGCCTGTGCCGCCGCCCAGCAGAGCGGCCCACACCCGGCGGCATTCCGCCTCGAGCCTGCCGCGATCCCCGCTGTTGTCGACGACATGGTCGGCCGACTCGAGCCATTCCGCCCGGGCCGGCTGCACCGACATCCGGCGGGCGATCTCCTCACGCGACATGCCCCGTTCCAGGAGCCGCCGTACCCGGACCTCGTCGGGGGCGTCCACCACCACGCGCGTCCAGCCCGGACCGAACCAATCGCCCCGGAGCGGGACCTCCACGATGACGACCGGGGCATCACCGGCCTCGGCTACCCGCCGCGCCATCGCGGCGACGATCGCCGGGTGGGTGATCCGCTCGAGCTCGCGCAACTCGCCGGCATCGCCGAACACGATCTCGGCGAGCGCGGCGCGGTCCACCACCCCGTCGCCCGACACCACCTCCGGCCAGCGCTCCCCCACCGCGACCGCGGCCGGGTCTCCCGGAGCGAGCACGTCGTGGCTCGCCCGGTCTGCAGAGATCACCACCGCCCCGAGTCCGGCGCACACCTCCGCTGCCGCGGACTTGCCGCTGCCGATGCCACCGCCGAGCAGGACCCTGGTCACCTCACGGCACGGTAGCCCTGCAGGCGAGGCGATGCCGCGCCTACTCGGGCTCTGCCCCGAGCACCAGGGGCACGAGGGCCCGGAAGGCTCGGGCAACCCGGGAGCGGGGGCTCAGCGCCACGACCGGGATGCCTTCGTTGACGGACTGGGGGACGACGCGGTCCGACGGCAGCGAAGCCGAAACCCTGAGCCCGAGGGATCGCTCCACCTCGATCACGTTGAGCCGCGACTTGGAGTTGACCCGGTTGATCACCAGGTGCATCCGCTCCATCGGGTAGTCGGAGGCGCGCAGCGTGTCGAGGGCGATCTTGGCGTTCTTGACGCTGGGGATGTCCATGTCCACCACGATCATCACGTCGTCGGCCATGTCGAGCACGGCGAGCAGCGTCTCGTCGAACACGGCCGACGTGTCCACGACCACCACCTCGTACTCGCGCTGCAGCTGCTCGATCACCCTCACGACGTCCTTGGGGCGAACCGAGGCCCGGCTGGGGATCAGGGGTGCGGGCAGCACCCGCAGCCCGCTCTCGTGGCGCGTCAGTATCGAGTCGAGCTTCTCGGCGCTGAGCCCCTCGCTCTGGGGAGCGACCTCGGCGATCGTCGTGGAAGGGTCGAGCTGCAGCAGCAGGGCGACGTCCCCGAACTGCAGGTCGGCGTCGACGAGCACCACCGACTCCCTGCCGAGCGCCTCGAGCACGCACAGCGCGGTGTTCACCGCGATCACCGTCTTGCCCGAGCCGCCCTTCCCCGCCATCACCGCGACCACCCGGCCGTCTCCAGGCTGGCGCACCCTCCGGTGCCGCTCGGGGCCGAACACCTCGTCGACGAGGCCTGCGGGGTCCGGTGAGACCCGCTCCTCCGCGTCCCTCACCTGCGGTCCGCTCGGCAGCGGCGGAGCCTCACTCGGCATCGGGGGCGCCCCCTCGAGGGCCGGGAGCGGCGCATCCTCGAGCGGCGGACGCCGCAGCGGCGAGTGCGTAGGCGGTGCATAGGCCTCGTGCTCCGGCGGTGCGGGCGGAGATGCCGGGATCGGCTCGACGGTCAGCTCGACCAGGGATTCCTCTTCTTCCTCCGCCGGCGCTTCGGGGGAGGAGCCGTCGGGCGGCACGCCGTCCGGTTCGGGCGCCGGTTCCCGCACGTCCCCAGCCGCCGGGGCGTGATCGCGCTCCTCCGGCGGGGAGTCTGCTCCGGCGGGTCGCTGCGACAGCGGGATGTCCGGCACCGGGATCGCCCAGGCGTCCGGGTCGTCGAAGAACGTCGAAGGATCGGTTTTCCCCGTGTCGGGCGGCCCGGGGATCTCCAGCGGCTCGGGATCCTCCCGAGAAACCGCCCCGGGATCCTCCCGAGAAACCGCCCCGGGTTGGCTCACCGAGTTGGACAGCGGGCCCTGTTCCGCCGCCACATCCGGTTCGGGCTCGGGCACGAGCCCCACCGTGTGCTCCGTGGCGGGCGCGGCCGCGGATTCGACCACCACAGAGAACTCCCCGGTTTCCCGCTCCGCTACTGCAGCGGCCACAGCCGGCTCGGGAGGGGAGATCGGCTCCGGGGCGGGGATCGGCTCGGGAGCAGGGATCGGCTTCCGGAGGTGCTCTGCGTCCCACACCGACGTCCCATCGTCCTCCTCGAACGAGACGTAGCGCCCCGAGGAACGGACCTCCGCCTCTGGGAGCCTCGACAGCGCCGACCGCAGCTTCCGGATCGTGACCGGCGTCTCGATCACGTCGAGCAGCCCAACCCGGAGCGCCGCCTTCAGCACCCGGGAGGTGAGCACGTTGGCCACCAGGACGACGGCGATCGTCGGATCGGCGCGCATCAGCTCGGCCGCGCTCAGCACGCCGGCCTCGTGCCCGAACGACGGCCCGAGCACGGCGGCGTCCACCCGGCCGCCCTCGGCGATCTCCACCGCCTCGTCCAGGGAACGCGCCGAGAGCAGCCGCTCCTCGCGCAGCAGCACGCGCAGGTCCTCGACGAACTCGAGCTCCTGATCGACGATCAGCAGGAGCCGACGGCCCCTCGTGCCGTTGGGCATGTCACCTTCCTCCGCGGCGGCCGTGCTGCCGGATGTGACTAGTCATCGGCCCACACCCGCAGCTCCTTGAGCCGCGTCCCGGCCAGTATCGCCGGAAGTGCCCGATGTCCCTGGGAATTCGGCTCCCCCAACGCGCAGGAGCCCGGCCGTCGGCCGGGCTCCGCCGTGCTCACCGGAACGGCCTACTTCCGGCCGATGCCCTTCTCCTTGAGCTCCTGGAGGATCGCCTCGAGCGACGCGTCGGCCGAGAAGGACGGCTCGGGCTCGCGCTCCTCTTCCCGCACGAACTCGCGGCGCTGCGGGCGGCGCCGGGGCTTGCGCTCCTCCTGCCACTGGGAGCGCTCCTCCCACTCGGGGCTCGCCTGCTTGATCGACAGCGAGATGCGGCGCCGATCGCCGTCGATCTCGGTGATCTTCACCTTGACACCCTGGCCCACCGACAGCTCCAGCTCGGGGCTGTCGACGTGGTGGACGGCGATCTCGCTGACGTGCACGAGCCCTTCCACCCCGTCGGTCACCGACACGAAGGCGCCGAACGGAACCGTCTTGGTGACGGAGCCGTCGACGACGTCACCCACCTCGTGAGCCTCCGAGAACGACTCCCACGGATCAGCCGAGGTCTGCCGGATCGACAACGAGATGCGCTCCCGGTCCCGATCGACCTCCAGGACCCGCACCTTCACCTTGTCGCCCACCGACACGATCTCCGACGGATGGCTCACGTGCTGCCAGGAGAGCTCCGAGACATGCACCAGACCGTCCATTCCGCCCAGATCGACGAAAGCGCCGAAATTGACGACCGACGAAACCACGCCGTCGCGAACCTCACCCGGAGCGAGCCCGTCGAGGAACGCCTGACGCTGCTCGGCCTGCTCCTCCTCGAGATACGCCCGACGGGACAGAACCACGTTGTTGCGGTTCTTGTCGAGTTCGATGACCTTCGCCTCGAGTTCCTCGCCCACGTACGGATGGAGGTCGCGAACCCGGCGCAGTTCCACCAGTGAAGCCGGGAGGAAGCCGCGCAGCCCGATGTCGACGATCAGCCCGCCCTTGACGACCTCGATCACCTGTCCCTTG
>CAYXHU010000241.1:0-3981 GCA_964464675.1 uncultured Acidimicrobiia bacterium | reverse complement strand
GGTGGTGGTCTTCCACTGGGGGTTCACGATCCTCGTCTTCGAGCCCGACTCGCTCGGCGCCGACAACCCGATCGGCTCGACACCGGGGATCTGGCTGCTGACCTGGGTCTTTCAGGTGATGCCGCTCTTCTTCTTCGTCGGCGGATACGCGCACTGGATCGTGTGGAAGAAGACGACCGAACGCGGCGGCGGCTGGACGGCCTTCGTGCGCGGGCGGCTGCAGCGCCTCCTCCTCCCGGCGGCCTGGGTGGCGGGGGTGTGGCTGGTGATCGCGCTGGCGATCTCCCGATTCCACGACATCGGTTGGCTGAGCGACGCGATCGGGCTCATCGTGATGCCGTTGTGGTTCCTGGGAATCTACGCCCTGCTGGTGCTGCTCGCCCCGGTGGCGATCGCAGCCCATCGCCGCTGGGGGCCGATCGTTCTCGTGTGTCTGGCCGGCTCCGCTGCGGTCTTCGACGTCCTGCGCTTCGCCCACGACCAGGAGTGGGCCGGCCTGGTCAACTTCGTGGTGATCTGGGGCTTCTGCCATCAGATGGGGCTGCACTACCGGCTGCTCGCCGAAGCGCCCCGCCAGGTCGGGTGGATGCTGCTGTGGGCCGGGATGTTCGCGCTCGCCGCACTCACCTCGTTCGGGCTGTATCCCCGCTCCATGGTGGGCATCCCCGGCGACCGCTTCTCGAACATGGGCCCTCCCACGCTGGTGATCGTGGCCCTCCTGGTCCTGCAGGCCGGCCTCGCCATGCTGATCCGCCCCTTCGTGCTGGAGCGCCTCCACGGGCGCCGCTGGGCGGCCTTCAGTGAGCTGGCCAACCGCTTCACCCTGCCGGTCTACCTGTTCCACACCTCGGGCTACGCCCTCGCGGTGGCCGCGGTCTACGGGCTCACCCGCTACCTTGCCCCAGAGGAGCCGAACCTGGAGTGGTGGCTGCAGCGGCCTCTGTGGCTCGTGCTCCCCGCCCTGTTCACCGCCCCGATCATCGCCGTGTCGGCCCGGGTGCTGGCGCGGCGATCGACGGTCCACGCGCCTCCCCACGACTCGGAGCGTTTCTGGTGATCACCTCAGGCTCCAGGCGAGCGCGAACGCCGCCGAGTTGACGGCCGCGTGGAGCACGATCGGCGCGCCCAGGCCGAATCGCTCCCTCAGCCAGGCGAATCCGAGCCCGGCGGCCGCAGTGACGGCGACCGCAGCGGCGACCACCGCGCCGTCGGCGAGGTCGCCGACGGCGGCATTGCCGGACGCCACCGACGCCGCCGGGATCACGTGCCAGAGCCCGAACAGGCAGGCCGCCGCCGCGTGGGAGCGAACCGGCGACGTGATGCGCTTCCCCAAGGCCGGGAGCACCCCACGGAACGCTACCTCCTCGAAGAGGGCGGTGCCCAGTGGGATTCTCACCAGCACGTGGTATGCAAGTCCGGCCGCACCGACCCCCAGCACGCGGTCGTCCGCGAAGGCGTCGCGCGCCGCGGGAATCGTCGCGACGATCACCAAGAGGGCGCCGGCCGCCGCCCCCAGCGCCGACCCGGCCAGGAGCCCGCGTCCCAACGCCCGGCGCGAGCCGGCGACCTCGGCGGGACCCAGGCCCGCCCGGAACGCCACCCCGACGAGCACC
Organism: uncultured Acidimicrobiia bacterium; assembly: GCA_964464675.1. Lineage (GTDB taxonomy): Bacteria > Actinomycetota > Acidimicrobiia > Spongiisociales > UBA11373 > CAYXHU01. The sequence goes on along the minus strand of CAYXHU010000241.1, from coordinate 2,368 downwards.
GCACCGACGACCAGGTTCGCCGGGACGTAGGCCCATTGGGGAAGCCACAGGTTCCCCACCACATTGTGGGCGGCGAGGACGGCCACACAGACCCCGAGTGCGCTGCGTGCTCCCACGGGCCGAGGCTACCGGCGGCGGCTACCGTCGACGGATGCACCGCTCGTGGCGATGGTCCTGGATCCTCGTCCTGGGGTCCGCGGTGGCGATCGCCTACGGGGCGATTTTCTATGCCCTGTCGGTGCTCATCACCGGAGATGCGGCAGGCGCCGAGTTCTCCACCACGGTGCTCTCGACGGCCTATGCACTGTTCGTCCTCGTCTCCGGAGGCCTGGCCGCCGTCGTCGGGCACCTGGCCGACCGCTTCGGGACCCGGCCGCTGGTGGCCGGCGGCATGGCCGCGGGTGCGCTGGGGATGGCGCTGCTCGGCCGGGCCGATGCACCGTGGCAGGTAATCGCCGTCGGCGTGCTGCTGCTCGGCCCGGCCGGAGCACTGACCTTCTACGAGGTGGCGTTCATCGCCGTGGATCGCTGGTACGGAGCGAGGCACCGGGCCCGTGCCCTTGCCGCCGTCACCCTGCTGGGAGGAACCGCCGGACCGGTGTTCCTCCCCGCCACCGGCATCCTCGTGGGCCGGCTGGGATGGAGGAGCACGACCCTGGTGCTGGCATCTGCGCTGGCGCTCGGCGCCGTTGTGGCCGCCCGGGCGCTCCCTCCTGCCACCCGCAGCCGGCCCGATGGCGTCCCCGGACCGGGAACCCGGGCGCTCGCCGCGGACCGGCGATTCGTGATGTTCACGCTCTCCACGGTGCTGGTATTCGGCTCCATCCAGACCGTGTTCCTCCACCGGGTCGCCGTGTTCACCGAGGCCGGATTCCCTCTGGCGACGGTCACCCTGTGGGCCGCCGCCTCCAGCCTGCTGAGCCTCCCGGGCCGCTGGGTAGGCCCGTACCTCGCGGAGAGGATCGGCCCACGACGCGTCTACGTCACCGCCGTCTTGACGACCGGCATCGCCGCCGCTCTCGGAACGGCACCGAACTCGTGGACCATGCCAGCCCACTTCGCCGTGTTCGGGTTGGCGTTCGGCGCCCTGCTGCCGATCCGCGCCGCGGTGATGGCCGGCTGGTACTCGGGGCCGTCCTACGGGCGAGTCCTGGGCACCCAGTGGACCGTCGTCGCCGTGGCCGGTTCGGCCGCCCCGGCAGCCGCCGGGGTGATTCGGGATGCAACCGGGTCGTACGGCTGGCCGATGGCGGTCACGGCACTGGCGTTCGCCTGCGGGGCCGGCGCGGCCATCGGAGCCCTGCGCCGGTGACTCGGGAGACCGTCCACACCCCGGCATCAAAGATGCGGGTGCCCGGCCGGGAGCGGCCGCAGGTCGGGGCGGCGTGCCGGTGGAGCGTGGCGGTCGTCGGGGGCGCTTCACTCCCTCCGGAACGGCGTGCCGATCGCCGACGGCGGGTCGCTGGCGACCCACCTCCTCCATCCGGGGTGCCGGTCGCCGAGCCGTCGGAACCAGTCCAGGTACACGAGCAGCAGGGTGAAGATCATCAGCGCGAACGGCATGATCGGCAGGATCTGTGACAGATCGGGGAGCACCGGCTGGAGCTTCAGCGCCAGCGTCTGGAGGGCGCCGAACAAGTAGCACCCCAGGGCGGCCCGCACCGGGTTCCACCCTCCGAAGATCACGATCGCCAGGGCGATCCACCCGAAGTTCTGGGTGAGGCCCTCCCGCCAGCCGAGCTTCACGTCGAGCGAGAAGGCGGCACCGGCCATCCCGACGAGGGCGCCCCCGACGATGGTGTAGAGGTAGCGGAGCCGATTCACGGGGATCCCCCTGGCGAAGGCCGCCTCGGGCCGCTCCCCCACCCCTTGCAGCTCCAGGCCCCGCCGGGACCGGTAGATGAACAGGTAGGCGGCGGCGAGCACCACGAACGACCCGTACACCGACAGGTTGTGGTCGAAGAACACCGGCCCCAGGAACGGGATGTCCGACAACCACGGAATCGCCATGGGCTGCACATGGGCGGCCTGCTCTCCGACGTAGGAATCGCCGAGGAACGACGCCAGGTCGGCGGCCAGCAGCGTCAGCACGAAGCCGACTGCGATCTGGTTGAGGCGCAGCTCGATGCTGGCGAAGGCGATCAGCGCGGCGATCGCCGCAGACACCGCCATCGCAGCGAGGAACCCGACCCACACGCTCCCGGTGAGATACGACGCCGCGAAGCCCGCCATCGCCGAGAGCATGATGCTGCCGTCGAGGGACAGGTTGATCACTCCGGCCTTCTCGGTGATCGTCTCCCCGACGACCGCGTACACCAGGGGAGCCGCAGCGGCCACGATGCTGGGCGTCGCCTACCTCGTCGCCCTC
>CAYXHU010000240.1:0-4000 GCA_964464675.1 uncultured Acidimicrobiia bacterium | reverse complement strand
CGCCCGGTACGGGCCGTGTTCGCCCACGTTGCCGGGCCCCCGCTGATCACCGCCCTCAAGGACACGGCCCGGCTCCACGCCCTCGTCGGAGCGCTGCTGGGCCTCGGCGCTGCGCTCTGAGGCCCGGCTCCCCTCAAGCCGGCGGGTGCGCCCGCCGATAGACGGGTGACGGGCGGCGGATGCATGATGGGGATCGGCGCCCGCGACGGGGACCGACAGGCCATCGGCCCAGATCCATAGCGAGACCGGTCCGCACGGGCCGGTCTCGGCGCGTGACGGGCCGTTCCTCCCGCGCAGCCGGTAGCGTTCCGCCATGAGCTCCTACCACTTCACCGTCCCGCTGGTGGGAGCCTTGGCGAAGCTCGGGGTACGCCATGCCTGTGTGACGCCGGGTTCCCGGAGCACGCCGCTCGTGCTGCCGATCGTCGCCGAACCGAGGATCACCGACTGGTCGCATCTCGACGAGCGCTCCGCTGCGTTCTTCGCCCTCGGTCTCGCCAAGGCGACCCGTACGCCCGTGCTCGTCGCGTGCACGTCCGGCACGGCCGCAGCAGAATTTCTCCCGGCCGTGGTGGAGGCCCGTCACGGCCGCGTCCCCCTCATCGTGGTCACGGCGGATCGCCCGGCCGCCCTCCGGGGCACGGGGGCGCCGCAGACGATCGACCAGCACGAGTTGTACGGCGGCGCGGCGGCGCTCTTCCTCGACGTGGACGCCTCGGCCCCGGGCGATCCCGGCATCATCGCCACCCGCCTCTGGGAAGCCGCGCTCGGCCCAGTGCCCGCACCGGTCCATCTCAACGTCCAGTTCGATGAGCCGCTCATGCCGCCCGGCGGCGTGCTGCCTGAGGTTGCCGATGCAGCGGTCCCCGAGCCGCGCATTCCGGTCCACGACTCGGCGGATGCCACCCGCCTGGCCGAGCTGGTCTCGGGTCGCCGCGGGCTCATCGTGGCCGGTCCCTCCGACGACCCGCTGCTTCCCGCGGCGACGGCGGCCGCCGCAGAGGCGCTCCGCTGGCCGGTGATCGCCGACCCTCTCTCGGGGCTCCGGGCCGGCCCGCACGACCGCCGGCGGATGATCTGCAGCGGGGACCTCCTCGCAGGTGCCGGCTGGCTCGACAGGACGGCTCCCGAGTTCGTCATCAGGGTCGGCGCTCTCCCCACGTCGAAGCCGCTGTGGAGCTGGCTCGCCGAGCACCGGGAGGTTCCTCTGGCGGTCGTAGACCCGGTTGGATGGGCCGACCCGACGCGCCGGGTCGGCTGTGCGGTCCGGGCCGAGCCCGCCGCCGTCCTGCGGGCCCTCGCCGATGCGGGGATCGAGCCGGCCGGCGAGTCCTGGGCAGAGTCCTGGAGCGCCGCCGATGCGGCCGTCCGCGACGCCGCTGCGGCGACCCTGGGAACGTTCGACTTCCCCACCGAGCCCGCCGTCGCCGCCACCGTCGGCCGGGCACTCCCCGATGGGGCCACCTTGTGGGTTGCCTCGTCGATGCCGGTGCGCGACGTGGATCTCACCTTCGGGTGCATGTCGCGCGCCGTCCGGGTGGCGGCGAATCGCGGGGCGAACGGCATCGACGGCTTCGTGTCGTCGGCCCTCGGAGCGGCAGCGTCGGGAAGCCATGTCGTCGCCCTCGCCGGGGATCTCTCGGTGGTGCACGATCTCGGCGCCCTCGTCACCGCGGCCCGATCCTGGATACCGATCACGATCGTGGCGATCAACAACGACGGTGGCGGGATCTTCCACTTCCTGCCACAGGCGAACGTGGACCCTGCGGTCTTCGAGCGCCATTTCGGGACTCCACACGGCCTCGACCTGGCGGCCGCGGCGCGCGGGCTCGGTGTGCCGTCGGAGCGGATCGCCGACCGCGAGGCACTCGCCGAGGCGGTCGCATCCCCTCCCGACGGGCCGCGCCTGGTCGAGGTCGTCACCGACCGCGCCGGCAACGTGGCCGTGCATCGTGCCATCCGGGAAGCGGCTGCGGCGGCCTCTACGTGAGGAGATCGAGCATCGGCCGCAGCTTCAACCTGGTCTCGCCGACCTCGGCGTCCGGATCGGACCCGGCCACGATGCCGTTGCCTGCGTAGAGACGGGCGGTGTCGTCGCGCAGAAGCGCACAGCGCAGCGCGACCGACACGTCGCCGTCTCCCCCCGAATCGACCCAGCCGATGCCACCGGAGTACCACCCCCGGTCGATGCTCTCGACCTTTCGGATGAACGACAAAGCCTCAGCGGCGGGAGAGCCCCCGACCGCCGGAGTCGGATGGAGCGCGTCGACCAGGGTGAGCAGCCGGGCCTCCCCTCCGCCCGACACCGTCGTCGCCAGATGCTGGACGGTGGTGAACCGCTCCAGGCGCGGCCCGGGGGCCACGTCGAGCGAATCCGAGTGAGGCAGCAATCGGCGTACGACATCGTCGACGACGAGAGCGTGCTCCTCCCGGTCCTTGGCGCTCGCCAAGAGGGCGTCCCCGAGCAGCCGATCCTCTCCGGGATCAGAGCCCCGCGGTGCCGAGCCCGCCAGAGGGACGGCCTCGAAGCGCCGGCCGCTGCGGCGCACCAGCAACTCGGGCGATGCCCCGACGAACACGGCGTCGCCCGCCTGCCACCCGAATGCCCGGCACCTGGGGTGCCGGTCGCGCAGCAGCGCCACGAGGTCGAACCCGGAGGCCGGCGCACCACGCCGCACGGCGAGGCTGCGCGCCAGCACCACCTTGTCGAGACCGCCCGCCCCGATGGAGGCGATCGCATCCTCGACCTGCTCGCGCCACTCGCCGAGCTCCGGAACGGGTACGACGGCAAGCCCCGCCGGCTCGGGAATCCGCGGCTCGGCGGGCGGCCGGAGAGTCGCAGCCGCGGCCAGCACCCCCGCGGGATCCGCCCCGGGTGGAACGGTGAGCACGAGCCTGCTGGTCCCCGCCTCGCGGACCACGGCGATCTGCGGCACCACGATCTCCGCCGCCGGGAATCCGTCCCACTCCTCGCCGGCGGCACCCTCCGGAGCGAAGGCGAACCCGAGCAGGGCCGGCAGGCCGGATGGGAGCTCCGCCAATTCGGCATCGAGCCTGAAGAACCGCTCAGGACCGGCGGCGACGATGCGCCGGGTCGCCCCCAGCCCCCCCACCGCCCTCCCGTCGGGATCCGAGTAGAACGCGGCCTCACCGAAGGCGGCGTGCCCGGCCCTGACGACCTCCAGGGGATCCAGATCGACGTCCGCGGACGCAACCCGCAGCTCGTCGCGGTCGGCGAACCGCAGGCTCACGGCGATCTCGGCAAGGGCTGAGCGGGGAATCATCACGGCCCGCCCGATGCTACCGGGGCGCCGGACCCAGCCCAGCCAGGACCTCGCCCACGAGCGCAGCCACCGCTTCGGGGTCCTCCATCGGCGCGAAGTGCGTCGCTCCGGGGATCATGTGGAGCCGGGCGCGAGTGAACCGGGAGGTGAGTTCCTCGAGGAACGTCCGGGGGTGGCTGGCCGAGAGCTCACCCCCGGTGACCACCACCGGGCAGCGCACCTCACCGAGCCGGCCCCATGCGCCGGTCGCCCAGGCCACCCGGTAGTGCTCGGCCTCGTGCTCGGGAGCGCACTTCAAGGTCCACACGTCGCCGTCGCGGCGCAGACCACCCCGCACGTACGCCGACAGCGCCGCTTCGCTCCAGAGGGCGAACGGCCCGCGCCCCCGGAACGAGGCCCGTGCCGCCTCCAGGCTCGGGAACAGACTGCGGCGGCGCTCCGCCCCGGCCGCCAGCGGGTTGTCGTCGCGACGACCGACCGGGCCGGGCAGCACGATCGGTTCGACGAGGACGAGGGCTGAGAAGGTGCCGGGGCGCAGGATCTCTGCCATTGCCAAGGCCGCTCCACCCGACGAATGCCCGACACCGACGCACCGGTTCCACCCGGTCCGATCCACCACCGCGAGGACGTCGCGCGCGGTGTCCCACCAGTCGAAGGGGAGCCGGGGGGCATCCGAGTCCCCGTGGGCCCGCTGGTCGAAGGCAACCCACGCCCGC
>CAYXHU010000239.1:0-4047 GCA_964464675.1 uncultured Acidimicrobiia bacterium | reverse complement strand
GAGCCGGAACCGGAGCCCGAGTCGGAACCGGAGCCCGAGTCGGAGCCCGAGCCGGAGATGGAGCCGGAGCCCGAGCCGCAATGGCCCGAGGAACCCGGCCGGCTGGGGGAACTGTTCGCCCGGCTGCGCCACTCGACCGGCGAGGTGCCCGTGGTTGCGGTGGAAGAGCCGCAGCCCCTTCCGGAGCCGGAGCCGGGCGCCGAGCCGGGGCCCGAGCCGGAGGCTGCCCGTGGCCGGCGTGGCGTCGACCCGATCGAGATCAGGGACCGCGCCCTTCTCCCCCTGGAGAATCGTGTGCTCCGCGAGGTCAAGCAGCGCATCGTCGACCTGCAGAACGTGGCGCTGGAGTCGCTCAGGGTGGACAAGGCCTGGGAGCCGGACGGCACGGCGATCCTCGAGGCAATCGGGCCTGTGGTGGAACCGGTTGCCGCTGGAGCCGCGGCGGCCGGGGCGGAGGCCGCCGGGCTCATGGCCGGCAGTCCGGCTCCCTCCCCCGTCTTCGGGGCTCGCAGCGCCGAGTTGGTGCGCCGCATGGCACGGGATCTCACCGGGCAGCTCGAGGCGGCCCTGGGCCGTGTGTCCGGCGCCGGGCCGCGTGAGGTGTCGGCCACCGTGTCCCGGGTGTTCCGGGCGTGGCGGACTGACGAGGCGGAGCGCTGGCTGCGCAGCGTCTCGCGGGCTTCGTACCACGACGCCCTGGTGGCCGGGCTGGCCGCATCGGGAGTTGGCCGAGTGGTCGGTTTGGCCCACGGAGCCCCGTGTGCCGAATGCCCGGCGGGGAGTGGAGAATCCTGGGACCCGGCGGGCGATCTGCCGGCCGGGACGGACATGCCGCCGGCCCACCTGGATTGCGCCTGTACCATCGCCCCGAGCCGCTGAATCGAGTTCTGTCCCGAGTTGCCCGTAGACTGTGTCGCCGATGATTCAACGCGAACCCATCCCGATCCGACGACCGCGGTTCAGTGTGGGCCGGCGGGTGCTCTTCATCACCCTCGGTGCGCTGCTGCTGCTGCTGCTGAGCCTTAGGGGCATTGCCACCTTCTGGACCGACTACCTGTGGTTCGACTCGGTCGGCTTTGCCTCGGTGTGGCGCACTCTGATCTTCAGCCGAGTGCTGCTGGTGCTGGTGGCCAGCGTCGTGGCGATCCTGCTCCTGTTCGCCAACTTGGTGCTCGCCGACCGCCTCTCCCCGCGGACCCCGCTCTCCACCGGCGGTCCCGACGAGGAGATCATCCGGAGGTACCAGGACTGGGTCGAGCCCCGCCAGCTCAAGGTGCGGCTGATCGTCTCCGGCTTCTTCGGCCTCCTCATCGGGCTCGGAGCCGGGGCGTGGTGGGAGAACTACCTGCTGTTCGTGAACTCGGAGTCGTTCGGGATCCTCGATCCCGTGTTCGACAACGACATCGGCTTCTACGTGTTCAGCGTGCCGTTCTTGCGCGACCTGTTCGGCTGGGGGTTCCAGTTCTTCCTCATCTCGACCCTGATCGTGGCCGCCGCCCACTACCTCAACGGCGGGATCCAGATCCAGCCGGGCCGGGCCCGGGTCGCTCCGGGGGTGAAGGTGCACCTGTCGGTGCTGCTCGCCCTCCTGGCGCTCCTCAAGGCGGGCGGCTACTACCTCGATCAGTTCGATCTGCTCTACAGCGATCGAGGCGCCGTGTTCGGGGCCTCGTACACGGACGTGACGGCCCAGCTGCCCGCTCTGCGGCTGCTCATGTTCATCTCCCTCTTTGCCGCGATCCTGCTGCTGGTGAACATCCGCATCAGGGGCTGGATCCTCCCGATCGTCGCCGTGTCGCTCTGGCTGGTGACCTCGATCATCGTGGGCGGCATCATCCCTGCGGCCGTGCAGCGCTTCTCGGTGCAGCCCGACGAGATCAACAAGGAGCTCGAGTACGTCGAGCGCCACATCGAGTTCACCCGTGAGGCCTACGGGCTCGCCTCGGTCGAGGTGCGCGACTTCGCCGCGTCCGAGGAGTTGGACGCCACCGGCATCGTCGCCAACCGGGACACCATCGACAACGTGCGGCTCTGGGACCCGTCGGTGCTTCTCACCACCTTCCGTCAGCTCCAGGAACTGCGGCCCTACTACCAGTTCGCAGACGTGGACGTCGACCGCTACGTCGTGAACGGCGAGCCGACCCAGGTGATGCTGTCGGCCCGCGAACTCGACGAGACCGGGCTCCCCGGCCAGGAGTGGGTCAACCGGCACCTGGTGTTCACGCACGGCTTCGGCTCGGTGGTGAGCCCGGCCAACACCGTGACCCCCGAGGGCCAGCCCGACTTCCTGGTGCGGGACATCCGGGTGGACCGCCCTGCCAATCCTCCGTTCGACATCGCCCAGCCGCGCATCTACTTCGGCGAGGCGGTCGACTCGGACAACTTCGTCATCGTCGGCACGAAGGAGCAAGAGGTCGACTATCCGCTGGAGTCCGGCGACGCCACCGTCGCCTTCAACTCGTACGACGGGGCCGGCGGCGTCGAGATGGGCTCGTTCTTCCGCCGTATGGCGTTCGCACTGCGGTTCGCCGACGTGAACACCCTGATCTCCGGCCAAATCACCGGCGACAGCCGGGTGCTCATGGTGCGCAACCTGCGGGATCGCATCGAGAAGGCTGCGCCGTTCCTGTCCGCAGATGCCGACCCGTACCTGGTGGTGGTGGACGGCAGGCTGGTGTGGGTCCAGGACCTGTACACGGTCACCGACCGCTACCCCTACTCCGAGCCGGCGTCCACGGCTCGCCTCAACGCCCAGAACAGCGGCCTGCCGTCCGACTTCAACTACATCCGCAACTCGGTGAAGGCGACGGTGGACGCCTACGACGGCACGATCACCTTCTACGTCATCGACGAGACCGACCCGGTGCTGCGGGCCTACCGGGGGATCTTCCCGGCGCTGTTCAGCGACATGTCGGAGATGCCCGAGAACCTGCGCGACAACCTGCGCTACCCGGAGGACCTGTTCAGGGTCCAGAGCGACATGTACACGCTGTACCACGTCACCGATCCGCGGGTCTTCTTCAACAACGGCGACCCCTGGCAGATCGCCCGGGACCCGTCGACCACCCCGTCCGAGCCGCTGCGCTTCACCTTCCCGGACACCAACCGGCCGATGGTGCCGTACTACCTGCTCATGCAGCTGCCCGAGGAGGACGACCTCTCCTACCTGTTGCTGCAGCCCTTCACCGCGGCCACCCGGCCCAACATGGTGTCGTTCCTCGTCGCCAAGAGCGACGCGAACGAGTACGGCGACCTGATCGACTTCGAGCTGCCCCGCGACTCGTTCGTGGACGGGCCGGGCCAGGTGGGGGCCCGCATCAACCAGGACCCGGACATCTCCCGTGAGTTCACCCTGCTGGGCCAGGAGGGCTCCGAGGTCATCCAGGGCAACATGCTGGTGGTGCCGATCGAGGAGTCGGTCGTGTACGTCCAGCCGGTGTACCTGTCGGCCCGCCAGGAGGGTGCCGGCGGCGACATCGCCGCGCTGCCCGAGTTCAAGAAGGCGATCGTGGTGTTCGGCGACCGGATCGTGATGCGCGACTCGCTCGCAGAAGCGCTCGCCGCCGTGTTCGGCGACGCGCCGCCGCCGGTGGTCGACGATGGCGACGGGGACGATGGTGACGGCGGCGAGGTGCCCGACGACGTCGAGGCTGCGGTGCTTCGACTGCTCGTCGACGCCGACGCCGCATTCGCCAGGGCCGACGAGGCGCTCCGCAACGGCGACCTGGCCGGGTACCAGGCGGCCGTCCAGGAGGCCCAGTCGCTCATCCAGCAGGCCAGGGAGCTGGCAGAAGGCGTCACCGTCCCGACGGGGTAGTGGAGACCCGGCCTTGTGATGCCGCGGGGACCCGCGTACACTTGGAGGTCACGACGCGGGGTGGAGCAGTCTGGTAGCTCGTCGGGCTCATAACCCGAAGGTCGGAGGTTCAAATCCTCCCCCCGCTACGAAATGGCATCGGACCCGGGGCTGAACCCCCGGGTCCTTGTCGTTGGGGGTCTTCCTCCCCCAGGGGGAGATGGCATCCGGCGAAGCCGGATGACGGAGGG
>CAYXHU010000238.1:0-4067 GCA_964464675.1 uncultured Acidimicrobiia bacterium | reverse complement strand
TTAACCTCCGGTACAAGCGCCGCAAACCCCAGCACGGCAAAGGCGATCCGGTGCTCATGCTGCACGGGGAGCCGACCTGGGCCTACCTGTACCGGCGGATGATGCCGGTGTTCCTCGACGGCGGGATGCGGGTCGTGGCGCCCGACTTCTTCGGGTTCGGGCGATCGGACAAGCCGGTCGCCGACGCCACCTACACGTGGGACTTCCATCGCGAGTCGCTGCTGAGGTTCGTGGAGGCCCTCGACCTCGAGGACGTCACGCTCGTGGTCCAGGACTGGGGTGGGATGCTCGGGCTCACCCTGCCGCTCGAGTACCCGGAGCGGATCTCCGGACTGCTCGCCATGAACACCGCGTTCGGGGTCGGGGTCACCCCCGGCGAGGGGTTCGCAGCCTGGCGCGACTTCGTGGTCCGCACCCCCGACCTCGACGTGGGCAGGCTGATGGCCCGCAGTGCCCCGCATCTCGACACCGCCGAACTCGCCTCCTACGACGCCCCGTTCCCCGATCACGCCTACAAGGCCGGGGTGCGCCGCTTCCCGGTGATCGTCCCCACCGATCCGTCCATGGACGGTGCCGAGACGTCTCGCAGGGCCGCCCGCTGGTGGTCCGAGGAGTTCACCGGGCGATCGTTCATGGCGATCGGGATGCAGGACCCTGTCCTGGGGCCCGAGGTGATGGAGCGCGTGCGGGCCTCGATCCGGGGATGCCCGGAACCACTGCGCCTCGACGAGGCGGGGCACTTCGTCCAGGAATGGGGCGAGCCGGTGGCCCGCGCCGCCCTGGAAGCCTGGGGCTTGTGACGCAGTGATGGGGAGCGGCAGTGCCGCTCCCCATCACGCCCCAACGACGAGGTCTAGCGGCCCGGCGGGCGCTGCCCGATCGACGCTGTGGGCTGCTCTGCGGTGGCCAGGACCTGGTCCTTGGTCACGCTGAGACGCACCTCGGTCGGCCGGATCTCCCTGATCCAACCGACGGGGATCACCCAGCGCCGGGTGAACCAGAGCATCCCGCTCTTGGCGACGATCGAGTCGATCGACCCGTCGTCGCGGGTGACGACCTCCTCGACCTTGCCCACCTTGCGGCCGTCCTCGCTCAGCACCGGCATGTCGGCTTCGACGATGTGCTCCTGGGCGCGCCCGGGAGTCTCGGCGGGCGGCTCGGCGGGCGTCGGCACCGGAGGAACCGCACCGGGGTACATCGGGGGCACCCCGGTGATCGGATACACCTCGAATGCCGACACCCCCGGCCGGCCGCCCGGCTCGGCCGAGTAACGCACGCCCTCGAACTCCTCGTAGTCCTCCGGCCTCGCCCCGGGCCTCAGCACGACCGTCTCTTCGGTGGGAGTCTCGGCCACGTCGGCCACCGGCACCAGGCTGTCGCGGTGCAAGAAGCCCTTGCCCACGACGAGGTGGGTCACGTTGCGGTTCGTGGGGTCGATGACGATCTTGTCGATGTTGCCGACCGTCTCGCCCGATGCGGCGCGGACGGTGGCACCTTCGCGGAACTCCATGCCGACTCCTGGTTCGGGTATCACTTCCCCTACCCGAAGGCGACCCGTTCCCAAACATCTCACCGGCCGCGGAGTGCCTCGTACCCCGAGACCACGTCGAGCAACCCGGCGGTGATCTCCGCCTGCCTGAGCTGCCGGTAGTCGGTCCTGAGCTCGGCGAGCCGTTCGTCGATGTTCTGTTCGGCGGCCTGCATGGCCGCCAGGCGGGCTCCGTGCTCGGCCGCCTTGGCCTCGGCGATCGCCCGGTAGAGAGCTATGAACAGGTCTTGGCGCACGAGCCCCCGGAGCAGCTCGATCCACGGATGCGGGAATCCGGGGAGCATTCGCGTCGGCCATCGGCGGCCGGCGATCGAGGCGAACCGGCGCGCATCGGGAGGAAGCACCTGGAAGACCCGGACGGTGCGTTGGGTCCGGCGCACCGGATGGTGGAAGATGATCACCACCCGGCTCACGCCGCGCGAGGCCCGCCATTCGTCGATCATCGGCAGGAGGTCCTCGACGGCCGCGGCGATGCTCTCCACCGACTCCGGCAGCATCGGCCGGTGGTCGACCTGGCTGCCGGCGAGCTCGAGCTCGCGAGCCGCGCGCACGCCCAGAGACGCCACCACCCGGTCTCCCGGTGGGACCTCCTCCTCGGAGAACCACCGGACCGCGGCTCGAGCGATGTCGCGATTGAGGGGGCCGCAGAGACCCTGATCGGTGCCGATCACGACGGCGCCCGCCCGGCCTGCAGCACGCCGCCGGCGCGGCACCGCTTCCGGTCTCGCCGCGAACAGGATCTGCATGCCCAGCTCGATGGTCTCGGTGTACTCGCGCAGCGCCTCCACTGCCTCCTCGTACTCGTGGATCGACACCGCGGCCAGCCCCTTCATCGTCCCGACCACGGATCGCAGCTCCTCCCCCACCCGGATCTTCCTGCCGAGCCCCTGCACCGTCGCCATCAGCTGATTCCCGTCGCCCGCCGGGCCGTGTCCCTGATGGCCGCGAGCTCCTCGTCGTCGAGTTCCTCGCCGCGCACGACATCGTCGAAGAGACCGCCCATCTCCTCGACGATGCGGCGTGCCACCCGGCGGGCCGCATCGTCGACCCGGTCCGGCGCCATGTCGTCGAAGGCGCCGCCGGTGACCGCGGCGAGCACGGCGATCTGCTCCTTCACGTCCCACGGCTCCGCCCTCGGCTGCTTCAGGACCTCGCGAACCCGACGGCCGCGCTCCAATTGGGCGAGCCGCTTCCTCTCGAGGCGCGCCCCGTACCTGCTGAAGCGCTCCAACTCCTCGAACTGGCTGTACGCGAGCCGCAGGTCCCCGGTCACCGCGCGGTAGGCCGGCAGCTGGGCCCGGCCGCCGACCCGGGAGACGGAGCGGCCGATGTCTACGGCAGGCAACATGCCCTGTTGGAACAGCTTCGGCGAGAGGTAGATCTGCCCGTCGGTGATCGAGATCAGATTGGTCGGTATGTACGCGGAGATGTTCTGCTCCTGCGTCTCCACGATCGGAAGTGCCGTCATCGACCCCCCGCCGCCGCGCAGGTGTGTCGGGCGTTCCAGGAGCCTGGAGTGGATGTAGAAGATGTCCCCGGGATAAGCCTCCCGGCCCGGAGGGCGCCTCAGCAAGAGCGACAGCTCCCGATACGCCCGGGCGTGGCGAGTCAGGTCGTCGTACACCACGAGCACGTCGTCGCCGCGCTCCATGAAGAACTCCGCCACCGTCGTCGCCGCATACGGGGCGATGAACTGCCGCCCCGGCGGGTCGTCGCCGGTGGCGACCACGACCGCGGTGTAGTCCATCGCGCCGCGCTCGCGCAGGTCGGCGACGACATTGGCGACTGCGGAGCTCCGCAGACCGACGGCGCAGTAGACGCACACCACGCCGCGGCCTCGCTGATCGAGGATCGTGTCCACCGCGATCGAGGTCTTGCCGGTCTGGCGGTCGCCCAGGATCAGCTCCCGCTGGCCCCTGCCGATCGGGATGAGCGCGTCGATCGCCTTGATGCCGGTCTGCAGCGGGGTGTCCACCGGAACGCGCTCCATGATGCCGGCCGCGGGACGCTCGACGGGCCGGTGTTCGTCGGCGTCGATGGGGCCTCGCCCGTCGAGAGCCCGCCCCGTGGGATCGGCGACTCGCCCGAGGATCCCCTCGCCGACCGGGGTGCTCATCGGGTGGCCGGTGCGGGTGACCACATCGCCGGCCCCGATGCCGGCCATCTCGTCGAGGAGCACCACGCCGAGGCGTTCGGGGGTGAGGTCGCGGGCCATGCCGAGCCGCCCGCCGGGGAACTCGACGAGCTCGTCGCTGCCGACTCCCGGAAGCCCGGAGACCTCGGCGATGCCCCCGTCCACTCGCAGGACACGCCCCAGCTCCCGGACGACGGGCCTGGGTCGGTGGGACTCCACGACGTCGCCGAGGCGTTCGAGCCGCTCCTCGAGGCGGGACCGCCACTCGTTGAAGTCCTCGAGCGGTCCGACCGCCGTCACGACGAGGCCTCCGGCTCCGACGCCTCCTCGCGGCCCGATTCGGGCTCCGGAGCACCCGCCTCGATCTCGGAGCGCAGCAGCTCG
>CAYXHU010000237.1:0-4115 GCA_964464675.1 uncultured Acidimicrobiia bacterium | reverse complement strand
CCCAACATGGCGAGCGACACGTTCACGGCGGCGACGACGGCCTCGAGGTCGTCGAGCAGCGTCCCGTTCCAGTCCCATACGACGTGGCACACGGGGCCGCAGCATAGGAGGCCTGCCGGGCCGCTACGGTGTCTGATCATGCGACCCTACGAGCTGGGCGACGCCGATCTCGACGCACGCATCCGCAGCCTCGCGGTAGACGCCGACACGGGACTCCGCCAGGACGAGGCGACCGGGCTCGTGGAGGAGATGATGGTGACCGCGCTGAAGCTGCTCCGCGACGACGCCACGCGCGGTGACCTCAAGCTGATCAACGCCGCGCTCAAGGAGATGCGGTACTCGTTCCTCGTCTTCTCCCGGTACCGGGACACCCACAAGCTGACCGTGTTCGGCTCGGCCCGCACCCCTCCCGACGACCCCAACTACCGGCTGGCCGCCGAGCTGGCGCAGCACATGGTCGACGAGCGCGGCTGGATGGTGGTGACCGGCGCCGGCCCCGGCATCATGGAGGCCGGCAGCATGGGGGCCGGCGAGGAGTACGGATTCGGGGTGAAGATCCGGTTGCCGTTCGAGGCCGAGCCGAACCCCTACATCCACAGCAGCAGGCTGGTCAACTTCAAGTACTTCTTCACGCGCAAGCTCATCTTCATGAAGGAGTCGCACGCGTTCGCCTTGTTCCCGGGGGGATTCGGAACGCTCGACGAGACCTTCGAGCTCGTGACGCTGATCCAGACCGGCAAGAGCGACCTCCACCCGATCGTGCTGATCGAAGCCCCGGGCACCGGGTATTGGGAGCGATGGCTGGAGTTCGTGCGCGGGCTCATGGACCGCCGGATGATCCTGCCCGACGATCTGCGCCTCTTCCGCCTGGTCACCTCGGTCGAGGAGGCCGCCGACGAAATCTGCCGGTTCTACGCCAATTACCACTCGCAGCGCTACATCCGCGATCGTCTGGTGCTCCGCCTCCTCCACGAACCGACCCCAGAGCAGGTCGCCGCGCTCAACGAGGATTTCTCCGACGTCCTCGCCGAGGGGACCATCGAAGCGGTGCCGGCCTCGCCGGTCGAGGTGCGGGAACGGGACGTGCCGCACCTGGCGCGTCTCTCACTGCACTTCGACCGCCGCTCCTTCGGCAGGCTCCGGGCGATGATCGACCACCTCAACGACCTCGCCCTCGCAGAGGAGGGACGCTCGGCCGAGTAGCCTGTGGCCGATGCGGGAGATCCTCGCCGACCTGGTCGCCGAACAGCAGGGCCTGGACCAGCTCCTCCAGCGGGTCCCGGACCGGGTGTGGCGCGCCCGTACTCCCGCCGCGGGGTGGACCGTGCAGGACACCATCGGGCACCTGGCGTGGTCCGAGGAGGCCGCAGCGCGCGTCCTCTCGGGCGATCCGGACATCGCCGGAGAGTTCGAGAAGGCGGGCAGCCTCGACGGGTTCAACGACCTGGGCGTCCAGAAGGCCAGGACGCTCCGCCCGCAAGCCGTCATCGAGTGGTGGCGGCACCAGCGGGCGGCCGTGGTCGACAACCTGTCCCGCCGCAGCCCGGACGAACGCATCCCGTGGATCGCCGGCACGGTGAGCGCCCGCACCTTCGCCACGGCCCGCCTCACCGAGACCTGGGCCCATGGACTCGACATCCACGTCGCATTGGACCGGGAACCGGTCGACACCCCCCGGCTCCGCCACGTCGCCTGGATGGGCTGGGCGACGCTCCCCCACGCCTTCGCCGAGGCGGGGCTCGAGTACCCCTCGCCCATCCGTGTCGAACTGGTGGGCCCCGGGTACGCGAGATGGGTGTTCGGCCCCGAGGATGCCGAGGACATCGTTCGCGGCAACGCCGGCGACTGGTGCAGAGTGGCGGTGCGGCGCATGGATCCCAAGGACGCCGAGAACCTGACGGCCTCCGGCGAACGCGCCGAGCAGGCGCTCCAGGTGGCCTGCACCTGGCCGTGATCGGCCCCCTCATCGGGATGGTCCATCTCGGGCCGCTGCCCGGATCACCGTCTTTCGGCGGCGACCTCGACGGGCTGATCGGCGCCGCGGCGGCCGATGCCGCAACGCTCGCCTCCGCCGGGTTCGATGCGGTGTGCGTCGAGAATTTCGGCGACGTCCCCTACTTCGCCGACGACGTGCCGAAGTCCACGGTCGCCGCCATGGCCGTGGCCGTCGGTGCGGTCGGCGAGACGGTGGTGATCCCCGTCGGAGTGAACGTGCTCCGCAACGACGCGGTCGCCGCGCTGGCGGTGGCGGTCGCTGCCGGGGCATCGTTCATCCGGGTCAACGTCCTCTCCGGGGCCATGGCGACCGACCAGGGGTGGATCACCGGCCGTGCGGCGGAGCTGGCCCGCCTCCGGGCGTCGCTCGGAAGCCGGGTCGCCGTCCTCGCCGACGTCCACGTGAAGCACGCAGTGCCTCCTCCGGGCATGGGCCTGGTGGAGTCGGCCCGCGACACCTGGGAACGGGCCGGGGCCGACGGCCTGATCCTGAGCGGCGCCGCCACGGGCGCGCCCACTTCCGCAGACGACCTTCGGGTCGTGCGCGACGCTCTGGGGGCCGCCGTGCCGCTCTACGTCGGTTCCGGCGCGACCGTCGAGACCGCGGCGGCGCTGCTCGACGTGGCCGACGGCCTCATCGTGGGCACGGCGGTGAAGCATGCAGGAGTGGTCACCGAGGCGGTGGATCCCGAACGGGCCGCCGCCTTCGTCGCCGCGGCGCGCCGGCGCTGACTACTCCTTGCTCACCTCGAACCCGGTCTTCATGAGCAGGCTGAGCATGGCCGGGGCCGGATCACGGAACTGCACCGGCTTGAACGCCTCGTCGAGACCGGAGAAGAACGAGAGGATCGTTCGCACCATGTGCGTGTGACTGATGGTGTGCAGGTCCGATCTCGGCGATCTCCCGAACGCGACGAGGCGGGTGCGCACCGTGCCGCCGCCGCGCGCCGGGCTCTCCCGGATGAGGCCCTCCTGGAGCGCCGATACCACGGCGGCGATCGGCTCCTCGTACAGCCACTCCACCCGGTGCAGGACACAATGGAGCACCTCGCGGCGGCGGATCCCCGGGTTGAACTGGGCTTCTCCTTGCTTGACCTCCCCGACGATCACGTCGATCAGGTCGTCGTGGAGCTCAAGCACGGGGTCGTGCATCAGCAGCATGCCGGCGTCGTCGTCGACGTGAGGATCGACGCCGAACCGGGGACCGGGAAGCCGCAGGGCCATGATGTCCACGTCGGTGATGGTCTCGAACCCGCCCGATGCCGAGCGGCCCTGCACTTCGAACTCGCTGAGGGTGAGGTACCCGTTGAAACGCAGGTAGCTCTCCACGAGGTTCACCGCGATGTCCATGGCACGATTCTTGCGCACCGCGCCCCAGCGGGGGGAATCGCCGGACGGGAGCTCGCCCGGCCCGCCTAGGCTGTCCCGGGTGAACGTCGGCTTCGGGGTGCACAGTTTCGGGGCGCTCGCCCCCTACCTCGGTGTCCCGGCCCGCCCCATCGGCGACCTCGGCGGGGCGGGCGTCGCCGTCGTCGGCGCTCCCTTCGACTGGGGGACCTCGTACCGGCCCGGCGCCCGGTTCGGGCCCAAGGCGATCAGAGAGGGCGACTATCTCGACGCCGACGGCGCCCGGCCCCGCCTGGAGACCGGCGTGGACGCCCTGGCGGTGCTCGGCGTCGTAGACGTGGGCGACGTGGAACTCGTCCCCGGCTACGTCGAGGAGAGCCTCACCCGCATCCGCGAGGCCGTGGCGACGATCGCCCGGCAGGGGGCCGTGCCGGTCGTCCTCGGAGGCGACCACACGATCACGTTCCCGGACGCGACCGCGGTGGCCGACGTCTACGGACACGGAGAGGTCGCCCTGGTGCACTTCGACGCCCACGCCGACACCGGCGTCTCCCACCACGGCAAGTTGTACGGCCACGGCACCCCGATGCGGCGTCTGATCGAGTCGGGCGCGGTGCCCGGGGATCGGTTCGTCCAGATCGGCCTGCGGGGCTACTGGCCGCCGCCCGACGTGGTCGCCTGGATGGCCGAGCACGACATGCGGACCTTCCCGATGAGCGAAATCCTGGCGAGAGGGCTCACTGCGGTCGTCGACGACGCGGTGGAGGCGGCCA
>CAYXHU010000236.1:0-4158 GCA_964464675.1 uncultured Acidimicrobiia bacterium | reverse complement strand
ATCGTTGTACGAGAACGCTGCGAACCCGATGCCCTGCTGGCTGGCGATCGGCTCTGTGCCGAGGGTGCCGATGAACTCCTGCTGGATCCAGCCGGTCTCACCGATCCACTCCAGCGACAGGCCGGCCTCGGCCGCCTGCTTGATCAGCGTCGCCGACTCCACCGAGCCCGCCTGCACGATGACCGCGCCCGGGTTCAGCTCGGAGATCCGCTCCGCCTCGGCCCGGTACGAGGGCTGCTCGGCCGGGGCGTCGAGGCGCGCCAGCACCTCGATCCCGACCGCGGCGGCGGCCTTCTCGGCGGCGTCCGCCGCCAACTGGAAGCCCTCGACCTCGGTGGCGAAGATCACCACCGAATCGACGCCGAGCGTCTCGGCGTAGAGGATCCCGGACATGCCCAGCGCCTCGTCGAGGCCTTGGGCCCGGAAGATCGGCTCGGTCACCTTGCCGCCCAGGTTGCCGGGGATCGCGCCGCCGTGGACCGAAGGCCCGAGCGGCGAGTCGTTCTCCTCCCACACCTCGATCATGTAGTCGCGATAGGTGCGGTATCCGTGAGCGATGCTCACGACGATCTCGGCGCCGTACTGCTCCAGGCAGGTGCGGGCCGCTTGGGCCTCGCCGACCGTCCCGATGTCCTCGCTGTAGAGCACCCATTCGCGCCCCAGCGGCGGATCCTCGTTGATCACCACCTCGATCGGGAACCTGACGTCTGCCGTGAGCGAAGGACCGTACGGGGCGAACTCGCCCGTGTAGTACGCGAGCTCGCACACTGCGACCGGCTCCGCCGAGGCAGCGGTGGTCGTCGTCTCTTCGCCGGCAGTCGTCGTCACCGCAGCCGTGGTCGTGGTCGCGGCGTCGTCGTCGTCGCCGCAGGCTCCGGCGATGAGGCCCAGTACCAGCAGGATCGCCAGTACCGTCCGTGCTTTCTTCATTCGCATCTCCCTTTTTCGTCCTCCCTGTCGGCCTTCGTCGGAGGTCAGATTCGGTACCCCTCCTTGAGTTGCTCGGTCGTCAGCTTGTCGGCATCCTCGACGAGGAAGGCCTCGCCGAGGCTCAGCACCATCACCCGGTTTGCCACTGCGAGCGCCTTGGTAGCGTTCTGCTCGGCCAGGATGATGCTGACTCCTTTGGTCTCCCGAATCTCGATGATCTTCTCGAAGAACATGTCCACGTAGAGCGGCGACAGCCCGGCGGTCGGCTCGTCGAGGAGCAGCAGCTTGGGGTCCTGCATGAGCGCCCGGGCGCAGGCCACCATCCTGGCCTCGCCGCCGCTCAGAGTGCCGGCCAGCTGGTTGCGGCGTGCCCCGAGGTCGGGGAACAGTTCGATCACTTCGTCGATCCGCTCGCCGCGCGACCTCGCGCCGATCATCCCGCCGATCTGGAGGTTCTCGAGCACGGTCAGGTCGGGGAACACGCCCTTCTCTTGGGGCACATAGCCGATGCCCCGTGCCGCCGTCTCGAAGGCCGGGAGCGACGAGACGTCCTCGCCCTGAAAGTGGATCGTCCCGGCCATCAGCGGAATGAGTCGGGCCAGCGTCGCCAGCAGCGTGGTCTTCCCTGCGCCATTGGCGCCGAGCACGCCGAAGATCTCGTTGCCGACGTGCAGGTCGATGCCCTTGAGGACCGTCACGCCGAAGTATCCGCTCCGCAGACCGACGACCTCGAGCATGGCGGAATCGGCCCGCTCAGACATGGCCCTCTCCCAGGTACTTCTCGATGACGGTCTTGTGCTCCCGGATCTCGTCGGGCGTGCCCCGCATGAGGATGCTGCCCTCGGCCATGAAGTGGACCTCGTCGCACAGGTTCCAGATCACGTTGAGGTCGTGCTCGACGATGACCACCGACGTGCCGGACGCCGCCAGGTCCCTGACCACGTGCATCACCTGTTCTGTGGCCTCATCCGACAACCCGGCCGTGGGCTCGTCGAGCAGCAGGACCTTGGGCTTCAGGAGGAGGCAGCGCACGATGTCGAGCAGCTTCTTCTCGCCCGCCGACAGCGCGAACCCGTAAGGATCGGGGAACGAGAAGAACTCGAGATACTGAGTGATCTCCTCGATGCCCTCGTTGTACACGCGCTGCTCTTCGAAGATCCGGTGCGGTTGCTCGTAGCGGTGATGGGCGCATGCCAGGAGCAGCGAGTCGAGGATGGTGAGCTTGTCGAAGTCCATGATCACCTGGTTGCTCTTCACCACCCCGTGACCTGCCATCCGATGGCTGGGGAGGCGGGAGAGCACGACGTCGGCAGAGGGATCACCCGGTACCGGCGACAGCGTGATCGTGCCCCGATCGAGGCTGATCGAGTGCATGATCATCCGCATCAGCGTCGTCTTCCCGGCGCCGTTGGGCCCGATGAGGCCCTCGATCGGCTTGTCGCCGAACGTGATGTCCTCGACGTCCACCACCGTGCGGCCCGAGAAGCTCTTGGCCGAGTCCTGCACCCGGATCTGGGGCCGGGTGATCACCGCGACGTCGGTGTGCTCAGTCACCGTGCATGCTCCGCATCAGCTTGTCTCTCCGCATGTCGCCCAGGACGCCCAGCGGCCGGAACAGGAGCACGATGATCAGCACCGCGCCGAACACCAGCTCCCGCAGCACCGGGATCGCCTGCGAGTACCACTCCCGCGGCAGCGGGATGTAGGACTGCAGCACGATGTCGAAGAACCCGATGGTGAAGACCGCCCCGATCACCGCACCCCAAACCCGCGCCGTGCCGCCCAACACCAAAGCGACCATGGCCGCGAGGGTCACATCGATCCCGATGGCGAGCGGCCTGAGGAAGTGGTCCATCACGCCGGCGAGGCCGCCGAGGAGGCCCATGCCGGCCGACGCCACCGCGAACACCCACAGCTTGCTGCGGAAGGCCGGCTTCCCGAGGCTGCGGGCGAGGGGCTCGTTGGCTCCCACCGCCACGAGGAGCCGGCCGTACGGCGAACGGTGCACTTTGTATACGTAGGCGAGGATCGCCAGGACGACGACGGTCGTGATCACCAGCCACAGGAACTCGTTGGCCTTCACCGTGCCGATGTCGTAGGGGAAGTTGAGCCCGCCGAGGCCCTGAGCACCGCCGGTGATCTCCTTCTCGGTGGTCGCCAGGATCGTGACGATCGTGGCGAAGCCGAGCGTGCCCACCAGCACGCCGTCGGTGTCGAGGCCGGCGATCAGCCAGCCCACGAGGACGCCGGCCAGGCCGGCCACCACGGTGCCGAAGGCGAGCGAGATCAGGAAGGCCCAGATGTCGCCGAACGGCCAGTCCACCTTCACGTAGAGGAGGCCGAACGCGTACATCCCGATGCCCCAGAAGCCGACCACCCCGAAGTTGGCGATCCTGGTCAGTCCCAGCTGGAGGTGGAGCAGCAGGCCGTTGCCGATCACCATGACCACGGAGAAGATCCCGGTGATCAGGAACGCGTCGAGCCAGTCGAGAGTCACGGCGCTACACCTTCCCCGTGTCGGCGACACGCCTGCTGCGAATCTTGAGGATCACGACGAAGGCGATGATGAGGACCAGTTGCGCGTAGAGGACCTGGCCGAACTCCAGGGTCATCGCCGCCAGCGCGATGCCGGTGCCGAGCCCGGCGATCATCACCCCGCCGAGGCCCTTCGTCCCTCCGACGAGGACGACGAGGAGGATGAAGAGGAACTGGCGCCATCCCAGGAGCGGGGCCACCGACGACCCGACCCCGAAGAAGGCGCCGGCGAGCCCGCCGGCGATGCCGGCGATGAACCAGATGAGCACCGTGACGAACAGCGGCCGGATGCCGCTGGCCTGGGCCAGGCCCTCGTCGCTGGCCAGCGCCCTGATCTGCAGGCCGAGGGTGGAGCGCTGGATGAACCAGTACAGGGCGACGGAGACGACGAGGACGCTCACGAGGCCGAGCAGCCGGAACGAGCTCACCCCGACACCGAGCACCGAGTAGGAGTCGGGTGGGGGCTCTAGCCTCAGATCGTCGAATTGCGGCGAGGGGCTGTTAGTGGCCTTTGCCAGAGAGACGAAGAGATTTGAACTTCTGGAGCACCCTGCCAAACGTCAGCTAGTGTACCGTCTTCGACGCTTCGTTAGTTCGCTGGGCTCTTGGAAGCCGGTTGTCAAAGGCCTAACCAACTAACGCCTTGTCGCTAGGCACTGAATGGCCAAGTAACGATATATGGGAAGCGGTACA
>CAYXHU010000235.1:0-4160 GCA_964464675.1 uncultured Acidimicrobiia bacterium | reverse complement strand
CACGTTCTCGGGACGTGCCGAGATCCCGTCGTGGGTCAGGAGCCTGGCTGCCGGATTGTGGAAGCTGGACGCCACCGCTTCCGGATCACCCGGCGACTGGAGGTGCGCGGCCTCGGTCTA
Source organism: uncultured Acidimicrobiia bacterium (assembly GCA_964464675.1). GTDB lineage: Bacteria > Actinomycetota > Acidimicrobiia > Spongiisociales > UBA11373 > CAYXHU01. Next base: position 4,040 of record CAYXHU010000235.1, on the reverse strand, counting down.
TGTGAAGGTGGGCGGCCCCCTGACTGTGGCGACCGGTGTCGGCGCCGTGGCGGCGCTCGCCGGGGCCGCCGTCGCCACACCCGGCCAGAGCGCCTCGTCCTCCGGTCGGGCCCCGCGGCCGAATCAGCGGCGCGACTCCATGGTGGACCGGGGGCTCGACGCCGCGGCGCTGGCTGCAGCCGTACTCGTCTCCTACATCGTGCTCGGTCTCCTCGAGGTGGTGTGATGCTTAGGGATCTCTCCTGGGAACGCGGGAACCCCCTGCGTGGGGCCGCGGCAGGACTGCTGCTCGGTTTCGGTGCGACGCTCGTGCTCACGCAGCTCGGCGCGGTGGCCTTGTCGGGGGCGACGCTGCTCGTGGGCATCTTCCTCGGGGCGATCGTGGGCGCGGCGCGTGCCTGGATCGGCACGCCGTACCGGGCGGCCGACGGGCCGGGGGCTGCTCCCGGCGCGGCGCCTCCTCCTCCCCCTCCTGCGTGAGATCGTTCGGACGGCTCCGGACCCGCGTGCGGTGAGGGGGTCGCCGGGCCTGAGCCGGTCGTACGTCGTCGGGCTCGACATCGGCACCTCGTCGATCAAGGCGCTGGCGCTTCCCGACGGGGAAATGCCCCCGGTGTCGGTCCGCGTCGCCACTCCGACGGTGCGCCACCCAGGTGGTCGGGCCGAGCACGACCCCGGCGAGCTCTGGGACGCGGTGACCGGATGCATCCGGGCTCTGGTCGGCGCCCTGCCCGGCGGCGCCCGGGTGGAGGCCGTCGCGGCGGCCACGGTCGGCGAGGCGCTCGTGCCCGTCGGGGCAAAGGGGGAGGAGTTGCGCCCGGTCATCGCCTGGCACGATCAGCGGGGGGTCGCGTATGTGGATCGCTGGGAGCAGGATCCGGGTGTGCGGGCCCTGTACGGGATCACCGGCCAGACCGCCGATGAACGGGCGACGGTCAACAAGATCCTCTGGATCCTCGACACCGAGCCGGGGGTGGCCGCCGATGCCGAACTGTGGCTCGGCATGGATGCGTGGGTGAACCTGCGCCTGTGCGGCCGGGCGGCAACGTCCCCGTCACTGGCTGCCCGGACCATGCTCTTCGACCGAACAACGCTCCGGTGGTCGGGTGCGCTCGTCGAATCCGTCGGCTTGCACGTCGAGCGATTCCCGCCCGTCCTGCCAGGGGCATCGGTGATCGGAACGTTGCGCCGCCGGGCGGCGGAGAGCACCGGGCTGCCGCTCGGGATACCCGTCGTCGCCGGCGGGCACGACCATCTGTGTGCAGCGTTCGCCGCCCGGTCCGGGACCGACGCGCTGGTGGATTCGATCGGCTCGGCGGAGTCCCTCGTTGCGGTGACGGACGAGCCGGCCGTCGGCGATCCGGATGCGCACGTCAACTGCTACCCGGACGTCGAACCGGGGCGCTATGCGGTGAGCGCTCAGGTGGGCGCCACCGGCATGGCGCTCGACTGGGTGGCGCGGGAGGTCTACGGGATGGAGCCGGGCCCGGCGGCCGTCGCTGCCATGCTGTCCGAGCTCGGCATCCCGCTGCGGCCCACAGGGGCCGTGTTCTTCCCGCAGTTCGGGCGAGGCACCGCGCCGCGCTGGGATCCGTCTGCAGCACTCGGGGCGTTCCTGGGGCTGACTCCCGCCCACCGCCGGCGGGACCTGTTCCAGGCGGTGCTCGAGGCGGGGTGCTTCTCGTTGCGCCAGAACCTCGAATGGATGGCCGGCCACGGCATCGTCGTCCACGAGGTGAGGGTCGGAGGAGGCCCGTCGGGGAGTGAGGCCTGGGGTCGGCTGGCGGCCGACGTGCTCGCACGGCCGGTGGTCGTGGTGGAGGACCCGGAGCTGACGGCGCGGGGCGCGGCCCTGCTCGCCTCCGTGGGCGCCGGATGGCACGCCGACACGGCCCGCGCCGGTGCCGCCGCCGCCGTCGCCACTCGCACGTGGTCGCCCTCGCCGGCGGGGGCGCGCTGCTACGACGAGTTGTACCGGGACGTGTTCTCGAAGCTCCCCGACGGTCTGGCGCCGATCCACCGCATCCTCAAGCAGGGATGGCGGTCGGGATCGGCGTGACCGGCCGGGCCTACTGCTCCTCTTCGCCGAGGTCCTCGATGAGGTCCTTGGCCTTCTCGGCCCCCGTGTCGATCTTGTCCGAGTACTTCCCGCCGGTCTTGTCGTCCACGAAGTCGGCGCCCTTGTCGATGGCGTCCTTCGCCTTGTCGCCGTGCTCTTCGGCGAGGTCTCCGGCCTTCTTCTTGAACTTGTCGAGGAAGCCCACCGTCACGTCCTTCCCTTCGGGTGGGTTTCAATGTACTCGGTGTGGGGGCCGGGAAGGCAGGGGAAGACTGTAAACACTTAGGGTGGTCTTTACCGCTGCTTGAAGTGGTGATAGGCTGCGCTTCGTGGTCGCTAGACAACGCTGGGTAGTCGGCATGAGTGTCGCCCTGCTGGTTGGGGCTGCGGCGCTCCCGGCAAGCGCCCAGGCCCCGCACAGCCGTACGATCGAGGGCACCGCTCACCTCTACGACTGGGATCCGCTGCGGCTCGTCGCCGTCGATGCCGTCCGCAGCCACACCCTCGGGGTCGACATCATCGAGGTCTGGGCCTGCGACGGCCCGGGCGGTGCCGTGCTCGACCCCGTCGATCTCACGTGGGCGGCCAGCGAGTCGGGCATCGTCGAGTACTTCCGGTGGTGGTCGAACGGCCGGTACGAGCCGCGGTTCGTCCTGGGTGGCAGCGTGGCTTCGAGCGACCCCGCCATCTGCCGGTCCGAGGTGATGGACCGCGCTCCGGGGACCTCGTCCGCCGCGCTCATCGTGCTCGATCACTCGGCCGGCGGGAGCGCCGCAGCGGGGCGCTTCGCCTGCAGCACCGGCCCGTACGACTGCGACCTCTCGGCGACCTTCCCGGGCAACGGCAGGTACGCGCTGGTGGGCCTCAACTTCGTCGTCGGCGCCGGCGTCGAGGGCAAGGGGCCTGCCGGGCTCATCCACGAGCTCGGCCACGCGCTCGGGTGGCCCCATTCGTTCACGGGCCATGGGGACGAGTACGACAACCCGGTCGACGTCATGAGCGGCCTCGGTGCCTTGGGTACCGTTGCGCTCAACCGGTACGCGGCCGGGTGGATCGACCCCTCGGCCGTCACGATCGCCGCACCCGGCGGCACCACCACGGTGATCGGCCCTCATGGGGACCGGTTCACCGAGCTCCTCGTGGTGCCGACCACGGAGCTCGGCCGCTACTACACGGTGGAGGTGAGGCGTGCCTCCAGGTACGACTGGATGGACGGGCGCGCCGAGGGAGTGCAGGTGCATCTCATCGACCAGGGCGGAGACGCCTGCGAACGCCCGCCGATCGTCGGGTTCCCGTGCTTCGGCGGCGCGCGGCGCACCTCGCCCTTCCCTGCGACGGGCGGATACGACCACGTGCTGGGGCCCGGCGACCGGCTCGAGTTGCCGGGCGGCCCCGGGCTGGTCTGGACACTCGATGTGGTCCGTGCCACCGGAGGCGGCTTCGAGGTTCTCGTCACCACGAGCCAAGTCCCGACCTGCGCCGGCCTGCCCGCCACGATCATCGGGACGGCCGACCCCGACGTGCTCGTGGGGACATCGGGACCGGACGTGATCGTCGCCCTCGAGGGCGACGACGTGATCCGCGGCGCGGGCGGCGACGACGTGGTGTGCGCCGGACCCGGAGACGACCGGGTGCTGGGCGGCGCGGGTGACGATCATCTCGTCGGTGCCGACGGCGACGACCATCTCATCGGAGGCCCGGGCGCCGACCTGCTCTCCGGAGACGACGGTGACGACGTCATCCACGGCCTCTCCGGGCGCGACATCGTCTATGGAGGTGCCGGCAACGATCGGCTGTTCGCCGGAGCCGACGGAGACGACGCCTTCGGCGGCCCAGGCGACGACCTGATCAAGGGCGGGGGAGGCGACGACCACCTCGACGGTGGTGACGGGCACGACGAGCTCTACGGCGGCGGGGGAGCCGACACCTGCCGGGCCGCCGACGTCTCGCACCACTGCTGAGCGGACGGCTCGTCAGCTTC
>CAYXHU010000234.1:0-4161 GCA_964464675.1 uncultured Acidimicrobiia bacterium | reverse complement strand
GACGACAGCGCGACGATCCCCGACGACCTCCCGCCCGACGAGCTCACCGTAGAGCGCGCCGAGGAGCTGCTCACCGCACCCAACGGGGGGCGGGTGGTCGGCACGGATCCCGAGAGCGGGCTCGAGGTGCTCGTGCGCTCCGGCCGGTACGGGCCCTACGTGCAGCTCGGCGACGCCGGCGAGCTCGAAGGCAAACCCAAGACGGCCTCGCTGTTCACCGGCATGACCCCGGACTCGGTGACGCTCGACGAGGCCCTCCGGCTGCTCACACTGCCGCGCACGGTGGGCACCGACCCGGACGCCGGCGAGGAGATCGTCGCCCTCAACGGACGCTACGGGCCCTACCTCAAGCGGGGATCGGAGACCCGCAGCCTGGAGACCGAAGAGCAGCTGTTCACGGTCACCCTCGACGAGGCCCGGCGGCTCTTCGCCGAGCCGAAGCGGCGGCGGGGGGCACGCTCGTCGGCTCCGCTGCGCGAGCTCGGGGTCGATCCGGAGACCGGCTGCGCCGTCGTCGTGAAAGACGGCCGGTTCGGCCCCTACGTGACGGACGGTTCGGTGAACGCTTCGCTGCGCCGCAGCGACAGCGTCGAGTCGATCACCCTCGAACGGGCCGCAGAGCTGCTGGAGGCCCGCCGGGAGCGGCTGCGCGCCGAGGGCAAGGAGATCAAGCCCTGCCCCAAGGCCGGGGACTGACACCCGCCTCCGGCTGATACGCTCCCCAGGTGTCCGATCCGCCTCCTCGCGGCGCGCTCGCCCTCCTTCGCTCGGGGTCGTTCTCGCGACTGTGGCGGGCGGGACTCATCTCCAGCACCGGCGACTGGGTGGCGATCCTGGCGACCCTGTCGCTCGCCGAGGAGCTGGCCGGGGGTGGAGGGGTCGTGCTCGCCCTCGTGTCGCGCATCCTCCCCGGGCTGTTCTTCGCCGCCGTCGGCGGCGTGATCGCCGATCGCCTCAACCGCAAGATCGTGATGCTGACCGTCGAGATCGGCCGGGCGCTCCTCGTCTTCAGCCTGGCGTTCGTCGAGTCGATCTCAGCGCTCGTCCTCGTCAACCTGGCGCTCGAGGCGCTCACGCTGGTCTTCCAGCCGGCCAAGGAGGCGACGGTCCCCAACCTGGTGCGCCGCACCGAGCTGGTGCAGGCCAACAGCCTCTCGCTGAGCGCCGCCTACGGGACCTTCCCGCTGGGGGCCGCGCTGTTCCTCGTCATCTCGCCGCTGGCCCCCCATCTCACGATCTGGGGCTTGCTGCCCGGCACCCACGAAGCGCTGGCGTTCCTCCTGGACGCCTGCACCTACATCGCCTCCGCGGCGATCATCAGCACGCTCCCCGGCCAGCAGCGCGTGCTGACCGGCAAACGGCGCCGAAAGGGCAAGGTGGACCTGGCGGCCCCGCTGCGCGACCTGCGCGACGGTGTGGTGTTCGTGGCCACCCACCCGAGGGTGCGCCCCATCGTGGTGGCGATGACCGTGGCCCTCGCCGGCGGCGGCATCGTGGTGGTGCTCGGCAAGCCTTTCGCCCAGGACGTCCTCGACGCGGGGACCGCCGGGTTCCCGGCGCTGCTCACCGCCTTCGGGCTCGGGGCGGGGCTCGGCATCGTGCTCGTCACGATCTTCGGCCCCCGCGTGCAGCACAAGGACGTGTCCTTCTCGGTGTCGCTGCTCGTCACCGGCTTCGCCCTCGGGGCTGCCGGGTTGGTGAAGACCATCTTCGGCGGCGTGGGGTGGATCGCGGTGATGGGCTTCGGGGCCGGGTCCGCCTACGTGCTCGGGTTCGCCCACCTCCATGAGCAGGTGATCGATGAGGTGCGGGGACGGACGTTCGCCGCCCTCTTCTCGCTGATGCGCATCGGCCTGCTCACGTCGATGACGATCGCCCTGCCGCTCGCCGGTATCTTCGACGGCGTCCTGCCGGGCATGCTGGCCGACGGAGCGCGAATCGTGCTGCTCACCGGCGGCGGCGTGATGCTCACGACCGGGCTCGTGACCCTCTGGTCGCTGCGGCGCCGCCTCGCGGCCGGCCTCGGGGAGGAGCGGCTTCGCTCGCTGGAGGCGGCGACCGAGGCGTTCCACGACTACCGGCAGTCGATGTCGGGGCAGACCGACGAGGCAACGGAGGAGTACGGGGTGCTGCTCGAGGATGCCGGACCGGGCGACGAACCGGGGGACCGGACGTGACGACGGCGCGCTACGTCGCCTTCGAGGGTGTGGACGGGGCCGGCAAGACCAGCGTCGCCCGGGCGGTCGCCGCCGCGTTGCGCGATCTGGGGCACGAGGTCGTCGAGGTCCGCGAGCCGGGAGGGACCCCGGCCGGCGAGGCGATCCGCAGGATCCTGCTCGAGCGCGGGGGAGCGGTCGCTCCCTGGACCGAGGCCTTGCTGTTCGCGGCGGGCCGCGCCCAGCTGGCTGCGGAGGTGATCGGCCCTGCGCTGGCGGCCGGCAAGGCGGTGGTCTCGGACCGCAGCGTCTACTCGTCCCTGGCCTACCAGGGTGGTGCGCGCGGCCTCGGCATCGACCTCGTCCGCGCCGTCAACGAGGCGGGGCTCCAGGGCGTGTGGCCCGGGCTCGTGGTGCTGCTCCGGGTGGACCCGGAGACGGGTCTGCGGCGAGAGGACGAGGCGGACCGCATCAGCGTCGAGGGAATCGGGCTCCAGGAGCGGGTCGCCGCCGCCTACGACCTGCTCGCAGCCGCCGAGCCGGACCGGGTGGTCGCGGTCGACGCTGCGCCCGGGTTCGACGACGTCGTGGCCGCCGCGCTCGACCAGGTGGTGCGCCGGTGGTGAGCCTCTTCGGGGACGTCATCGGCCACGGGCGGGTAATCGAACTGCTCGAGGAGCAGGCCGCCTCCCCCGCCCAGGCGTACCTGTTCGTCGGGCCGGCAGGGGTCGGGAAGGCAACCGTCGCCCGCCGCTTCGCGGCGGCGGTCCTGTGCCCGGGCGAGGAGCCGGATTGCGCCCGGCGGGTGGTTGCCGGGATCCATCCCGACCTGACCATCGTCGAACCGGACGGACGCAGCGCGCTCACCGTTGACCAGGCGAGGTCGGCGGCCGCCCGGGCGGTGCTGGCACCCACAGAGGCGGCGCGCAAGGTGTTCCTCTTCGAAGAGGCCGGCTTGATGAACGACGAGGCGGCCAACGCGTTGCTGAAGAGCCTCGAAGAACCCACCGCCACGACGGTGTTCGTCCTGGTCGCCGAGTCCGAGCACGATCTGCCGTCGACGGTGGCGAGCCGGTCCCGGACCGTCGTGTTCGGCAGGGTGCCCGACGAGGAGATCGCCGGTGCCTTGACCGAGCGCGGCATCCCGGCCGACGACGCAGAGAGCGCGGTCGCCGCGTCCGGGGGCCGGCCCGGGCTCGCCGTGATGCTCGCCACACGTCCCGACGTCGCCGAGTTCCGCAGGGCCTGGTTGGAGGTGCCCGGGCGGCTGTCGGAGCATCCCGGCGACGCGTTCCGGCTCGCCGACGAGCTCGTCGCCGCCGCCGACCCGCTGCTCGCCGCACTCGCCGACCGTCAGGCCGGGGAACGTGAGGCCGACGGCGGCGACCCGGCGCTCGCCAAGCAGATCGCCGACCGCCACGAACGGGAGCGCCGCCGGGCCCTGGCGGCTCTGCACGCCACCGGCCTCGAGATCCTGGCGTCGTGGTACCGGGACGCCGCCGCCGCGCCCTTCGGCGCCCCGGTGCGCAACCGGGAAGTCCCCGGGACCGCCCTGGCCGCGGTCACCCCGGCGAAGGCGGTCGCCCGAGCCGAACGTGTGTTGGCGACGATCGAGTCCCTGCAGGCCCATCAGCGTGCCGAACTGGCGTTCGCCGCGCTGTTCTCCGACCTTGCGTCCCCGCACTGAGCCCGGGTTCCCGCCGGGTGCGTTCACCGGGTGGCGGATGACGGTCCCGCCGGCCCGACTGCTCTTGCGCGGCTACCTGCCCTTGACGAGGGACGGCGAGGAGCACGTCCCCGACGGGCCGCTGGTGGTGGCCGCCAACCACTTCTCGCACCTCGACCCGGTGATCGTGTCGCTGGCGGTCGGGAGGCCGGTCCGCTACCTGGCGGTGGACGAGCTGTACGGCAACAGCCGGTTCTTCGACACGCTCACGCTGTGGCTCGGGGCGATCCCGACGTCGCGGACCCGGGCCCCGATCGGGGCCCTGCGGCTGGCCCTCGC